>NZ_JBJJLR010000011.1:0-116563 GCF_046230975.1 Pseudomonas sp. KCJK9058 | reverse complement strand
CGCACCCCCCAACGCGGCCTTCCCCACGGCCTCGGCGGGCGTTGTAAATTCCTTCGGGGGTTTTAGTTTTTCCTCGGGCCGCATGGCGCCTGCGAATTCCCCACCCAGTCCACCACCCCGCCCCCCCCGCCACATTTCCCGCCACGCAATACCCATCCCGCCCCTGCTGTTTGGCCTGGTACAACGCCCCGTCCGCCGCCGCGACCAGCGCCTCGGCAGTGACGCCCTCCCGCGCCAGGTCGACCACCGCGATCCCGGCACTGAACGACACCCTCCCCAATGGGCTAGCGGCATGTTCCAGTGCCTGTCGGCGCACCAGCTGCTGTAACTCCTGCACCAGCATTTCCGCCCCGCGGCCATCGGTATCGGGCAGCAACAGCGTAAACTCCTCCCCACCATAGCGCACCGCCAGATCGGCCGGCCGTTTCAAGGCCTGCTGCAGCACTTCGGCAAAGCGTCGCAAGCACTGGTCGCCAGCCGGGTGGCCGTAGCGGTCGTTGTAGGCCTTGAAGTAATCCAGGTCTAGCATCACCAGCGCCAGGGGGTAGCCTTGGCGCCGTGCACGGCGCAGCTCAGGTTCGAACACCCCATCCAGCCGCCGACGGTTACCCAGCCCGGTAAGGCTGTCGGTCAAGGCCAACGCTTTCAGCGTCTGGTGAGCCTGGAGCAGGGCCCGCTCGATGGCGATCCGCTCGCGCAGTTGGCGCAGCACCACCCCGCCAAACGCTGCCAGCCCTACCAACAACAACAGCAATACCGCCACCGACTTGATCGCATCGTACCGCCAGGGCGCGACAATGGATTCACGCGACAGCCCCGCCTCCACGACCAACGGGTAGCTGGACAACGCGCGGTAGCCATACAGCCGAGGGGTACCATCGACGACCGCTACCGCCTCGGCTACCCCTTCTGTGGCATACGGTAAGTGGTTGCGGAAGATCTCACTGTTGGCAAGACTTCGGCCTATCACCTGTTCCACGAACGGGCGCCGTACCAGGAGGGTGCCGTCGCGCTTGGCCAGCACCAGCGCGCCGCGTTCGTCGATCTTGAAGTCGCCGTAGTAACGCACGAACCACTCCACTTTGATGGTGCCGAGCAATACGCCGGCGAAGCTGCCGTCGGCATACTCCAGGCGCCTGGAAATAGGAATGATCAGGTCGCCGGTGGAACGGCTGCGCACCACCGAACCGATACGTACACCCGGGTCGGTATGGCTGCGGTGATAGGCGAAGTAGTCCCGGTCGGCGTTATTGGCGTTGGGCGGGATGGCCGCCTGATCAGTGACGATCCAGCTGCCGTCCGGGCCGTAAACGAAAAGCCCGTGCAACTGCGGCATGATGCTTTTTTGCTGGGCCAGCAAGGCGTGCAGGCGGGGCCGGTCGATGTGATCGAAACCATCGCCTTCCAGCCGCTCGGCCAAGGCTGCGGTAATGGCGTCGACCTGGCGGATGGCGTCCTCGGCGTGCTGCGCCGTGGCTCGGGCCAGGTTGCTGACCATGTTCTCGGCATTGTTATAGGCAAAGCGGTAGTCGCGCCAGATGCGCCAACCTTCCACCAGTACAAATGCCAGCATCACCACCAGCATGAACGCCAGTACCAGGCGGAACAGCGCCACCGCGCGGCCCTCGCCACTTATGGCGTAAAGCCCATCGTCGTCCTGTTTCCTGGCTGCGCACATTGGAATCCCTGGCCGTACCGCGTTCGCCGTCTTCACTATAGATCAGCGTCGCACGGTCGGAACCGGCGGCAAAAAAGATTAAACCTTTGCCCCGCCTTCCCCCTCAACCGTACGCGACATTGAGGTCGCGCCACGGTTTAAAGGAGTGAAGCATGAAGAGTCTCTTCATCAGACGCGTTGGTTTTTCCATGGTGTTGGGCCTGGCATCGGTGCAAGCAATGGCCGCGACTTCCGATGATTTCGTCGATGCAGCCACCGAGGCCGGCATTGCCGAAATGGTGACTGGCAAGCTGGCTCAGGAGAAAAGCCAAAACGCCGAGATCAAGACATTCGCCCAGCAAATGGTCACCGACCACACCCAGGCCAACCAGAAACTCGGCGACATTGCCCGCAAACTGGACATTTCGGTTCCGGATGAAGCCGCGATGACCGACAAGATCAAGAAAATGATCCTGGAGTGGCGCGATGAGTCCTTCGACAAGTCGTACCTCAACAACCAGGTCGACGCTCACGAAAAAGCGGTGGAGCTGTTCAAGAAAGAGGCTGCATCGTCCGACAAGGCTGAACTGAAGGCCTTTGCCAGCGAAACGCTGCCCAAACTCGAACAGCACCTGGAGCAGGCCAAAGCCCTTCAGTCCAAGCACGGCAAGTGAGGCCGCACATGAGTAACGATGCATTGAAGACCGAAGTACTTACCCGCCTGCTGCATGCGCACCCCGAAGGGCTAGGCAAGGAAGTGCTGGACAACTACCGCGGCGAAAAGGCGGTGGCCGGCATGCTCAAGACGTTGCAGGAAGCCGGCTTGATTCACGACGGTAGCGTGGCGATAAGCAGTGATCATCAGATCAGCGTGCACTACCCGATCAAGCTGTCGGCGGCAGGCGTAGAGGCCGCCAGGCGCGCTGAAGGCTGACAGTCGTCTGTGGTGACCGTCGCCGGCAAGCCGGTTCCCAAGGGATCGCACATGGCTTGCCGGCAACGAGACCAGTAATCAAGGAAGAAACCACCCACCAGGAAACGCCTGATTAATCTGCGACCGGGGCCAACTGCGCGCGACACTGCGCCAGCGCCTCGTCACGCGCCTTCAACTGCTCCTCAAGCCACTGCAACTGCCGCGCCTGCTCGGTGCACACGTCGCGCCTGGCTTCAAGGCTCTGGGCTTGCACATCCAGCTGCCGGCGCATCTCTTCGCTGGCGCCTTGTGCCTGGGCCAGGATCGTGCGCAGGCCTTGGATCTGCGCATCGCGTTGTTCCAGCAACTCATCCTGCGCCCGGCATTCACTGGCCGCCTGACGATGCTCTCCCAGCAAACGCTCATTGTCACGGTGCAAGCGGGTAAGTTCGTCCTGCTTGACGATCATGCCCTGCTGCATCTGACGTAATTCCACCTGCATCTGCTGCAACTGCGCTTCGTGGCGGCGCTGTTCCTGCTCACGCTGTTCACGGCTGGCATTGCGGTAGTGCTCCAGGGCGTCGCGGGCATGGCGGTGCTTGTCTTCCAACGATTTGACCTGCTCGTCCTTGTCAGCCAGGCGCACCTGCAACTCACCCAGCGACTGGTTGAGGCTGGCACTGCGCAGCTGTTCAGCTTGCAGCGTGCTCTGCGTGGACAACAGTTTTTCTGTCTCTGCAGCCAATGCCGCTGCATCGATCTTGTGTTGCTGGTGCGCTGCAGCCAGTGCCTGCTTGGCGATTTCCAGCTGCGCCTCAAGCGTCTCGCGCTGTTGCGTGAAGGTGCTCTCGGCCTGCTCGATCTTCAGGTCGGCCTCGTCCTGCAGCTGGGTTGCCAGTTGCCCAACCAAGCGGCTCAGCACATCGCTCAGCGCAACCCCGCCTTCGGAAGCCACCGGCTGCTGGCCGTTCAGTTCCTTGAGGTAGCGGTGAATCGTGGTTTTGGAGCCGGTATTACCCAACTCGATACGTATGGCATCGATGCTGGGGTTCTCACCCCGGGCGATCAGTGCCTGACGCGCCTGCTGCACTACCACCTTGTTGATACCGCCACGGGCCATGCTTGCTCCTACGATTTTGTACTGTGTTATGTACCATGTAATTACGTACCAATTATGGCGATAGCAAACCTCTCCTGCAAACATTTCCTCAGGTGGAATAATCACGGCTTATCGCATGTTAGTCTAAAAATCACTTGGATTTAGCTGACGCAGCAGCGCTCATGACTAAACCTGTGAACAATCGCGAACTGAAGGCTCTGATACAGGCGAGCGGACGTGTTAGTGATAATGAGCCGCTAGGCATCTCGCGAGGGTGGTGGCTGGCCCAGATTAGCTTCACAGCCGTGACCGCCTCGAAGGCCTGCATCGGTTCGGCGTTTGATCTCTGCGTTGAGCCGCTCAAGCGGATTGGTATCGCGCAACTGCCGCCGGCGCGCCTTGGGAAATGCCGTACGCGCCAGCACTTCATCCTCGCAGCCGTCCATGAGCATCGCGATCTTGGGATACTTCTCGCGATCAGCGATACCCGGCCACTGCTGGACGAGCGCAGCGTTAAGCCAAGCCAACATGGGCACCCGCATGCGCTCAATGAAGTGCAATCCAAAGCGTGGTTTACCCAGACTGTTTGATCGGCCCAAGTACCAACAGCACAACATCATCGAGCGCATGTCTGGCTGACTGAAGGGAACCGCCGGGTCGTGACACCCTTCGACAAGCTTACGAAAAGCTATGCCGCAGTTGTCTCGCTGGCTTGTCCATGCGGTGTTTGCGACATCTGCATTCGTACAGAGCCTAGAAATGCACCTTGATCAATGCACTCAATGCGTTCTGATCGGTCGGAAAACCGTGGCTGTCTTCAATGCCATATTTGTCGGACCAATAGTCCCACTCGATTCCCGCATAGAAACGCGCCGGCGCTTGCCCCATCGCCTTACCAACGTCGTACTTGATCTGGGGGTTGAAGTGGAAACTCTTGGCTACATAGTTCGAGGTACCCTTCGTCCCCACATCATTGACGTACCACTCCAGATAACCGTCGAACAGAATGTCTGAGCGGCCGAGCGGTATCGTCATGGCCCAGGTCGGGTTGATCTGCCACTGTCCAGACGCTTTGCCGGTTATCCCATCGGGCTTGCGGTAGTAAGTGTTCAGTGAAAAACGATCAAAACCAGGCAGGTTCAGGTCAACAGCGGGCCCAAGCAGGTACTTTCGATTGCGCCCTTCTCCGCGCTCATAGGTGGCAGCGATCAACACATCCTTGACGATGCCATAGCTGAGACGGTGGCCACTGATTTTGCCGAGCGACAGTCGCGGTGAAAACTCGCCGTAATAGGTGTAGCCATCGTTGCCGGACAAGCCGTTGGACCACTTGTTATCGACGAACAAGAACATGTCGCCCCACGTCCAGCCACTGGCGTGCTCGAAGGTGATGGTTTGCTGGATATCGTTGCCGGTGCCATCGACTTTATAACCATGCCCGTAGAGGTAGCTGAGGCTGTTGTTGCTCCACATCAGCGGATTCGCCTGGGCACTGCCCGTGGCCAGCGCGCAGAGTGGGACGACGCTGTGAAGCAGCCAGGAAAGAGCGTTCGGTTTCATTTGCATCCCTTGGGTCGTGATTGTTGGTTTTCGCCAGCAAGGGTATGCAGCAGCGGACGACCTCTCCTCTGGCCCCGGCTCATGCCGAGGCGCCACCCTTGCCGGGGGAGCGGCACGAGGCCGCCAGAGCAATGTCCCATGCCATCTTTTGGCACTGACCGCTTCTACTCGAGTTAGCGCAAAGCAGGGCTCGTGCCAACTAATCGGATACACGTAGATTGCTTATTGTGCGCAATCTTTATCACCAATGAACACCATATGCGCAGAGTATTGCGCACTTTATTAGTGCTCAATCGGTACGTTCTGCACCTTCTCAACTCACGCGTCAGTCCCGGCCCCCTCGGATGCGGGTCGCTACACCGCAAAGTCAGCGGCTTCATGAAATTGGCATGCTTCTGGCTTCTTGTATCAGCGAGTAGAAGCGGTCAGTGCCAGGCATGGCATGGGGCATTGCTCTTGCGTCCTTCGGGGCGTACATCCGAGCGGATGTTTGAACGAGGCTATGGCAGCCCCGGGCAAGAGAGCAATGTCAGTCGCCAGTTCACGCCCTTTTGCTTCGCGACGCCATTCTCTTCCCACGTTCTCTCCGCCCGGCTCCTTCGCTGTCGCGCTATCCGGCGCACGGCGGTTTTTTGAATCGGGGTGAAGAACACATGATGAAAACGCGTTTTGCCTTGGCTCGCCCGCTACGCTCGCTGTTGGCAGCAGCGTTGCTCCCCACCACGCTGACCATCGCTCCGCTGGCGATCGCTGGCGACAAAGTGGTGTTGCTGACCTCTTGGTATGCTCAGGCCGAACAGGGCGGCTTCTACCAGGCACTGGCCGATGGGTTGTACGAAAAGGAAGGCCTGGATGTGTCCATCCGAATGGGTGGACCACAGGTCAATGGCATGCAACTGCTGGTCAGCAAGCAAGCTGATTTCATCGTCAACTATGACCTGCAGATTCTAAAAAGTGTCGAGCAAGGCCTGCCAGTGGTCGCAGTGGCTGCGCCCTTCCAGGGAGACCCGCAAGGGTTGATGACCCACGCGGACGTCGGCGGACTTGATGCTCTCGGCGGCAAGCCTGTGCTGGTGTCCACCTCGGGCCAGCAAACCTGGTGGCCTTGGCTGAAGGGTAAATATCAATTGGCTGACAACCAGGCGCGGCCTTACACCTTCAACCTGCAACCCTTTTTAGCCGACCCGCAAACCACACAACAGGCGTATGCCAGCTCGGAACTGTTCCAGGCGATAAAGGCAGGCGTGACGCCTAACTTTTTCCTCTTCGCAGATGCCGGTTATCCACCCTACGGATCCACCGTGGTCACCCGTCAAGACATCATCGCTCAGCACCCGGAGCGGGTAGCAGGTTTCGTGCGCGCCTCCATGGAGGGTTGGAAGCGCTATCTGGATGACCCCAGCGCCGGCAATGCACTGATCAAGCGCGACAACCCCAACATGACCGATGAACTGCTGGCCTGGGGCGTCTCGACCCTCAAGCAGTACCGCCTGGTCACCGGTGGAGAGGCCGCAACCCAGGGGATCGGCACCATGACTGACAGCCGCTGGCAAGCGACCCGCGACTTCATGGTCGAGGCGGGTCTGCTCGGTCCCGACGCACCTTGGCGCAACGCTTACACCACGCGCTTTGTGCAAGACCTGAAGGTACTCCCTGAGGCCGAGCAGGTCGGCAGCCGCTGAACACCATAACAAGCTCAACGCTGTGAGGAATCCTGATTATGTTGGTTACCAAACAACCTGTATTGCGCCGTTTCTGGTATGCCCTGCTACCTATGACAGCCCTCGAAGACGGCCCCAAGCCATTCACCCTGCTGGGTGAAGCGCTGGTGTTGTGGAAGCGTCCCGATGGTACCCCGGTGGCAATGCAGGACCGCTGCTGCCACCGCACCGCCAAACTGTCCAAAGGCTTCGTCAGTGCTGAGGGCAATATCGCCTGCGGGTACCACGGCTGGGAATACGACTGCACCGGCACATGCGTGAAGATCCCGCAGAATCCCACCGGCGCTATTCCTCCGGGTGCCGCGGTGAAGGCTTATCACTGCCAGGAAAAGTACGGCTATGCCTGGGTCAGCCTGGACGACCCGCTACAACCGATCCCTGAGTTCCCGGAAGACGGCACCCCCGGTTACCGACGCATCTTCCAGTTTTACGAAGAGTGGAAGACCAGCCCGCTGCGGGTCATGGAGAATTCCTTCGACAACTCGCACTTTTCCTTCGTGCACAAGGCCAATTTCGGCTTGTTCGACCAGCCGCAACCGGCCAGTTACGAATTTCGCGAAACCGATTATGGCTTCGAAGCCGAGACCCGCGTGCCGATCCGCAACCCCGAGGCAAGCTTCCGTATCACCGGTACGACCGAGCCGATCACCCAACGGCACCTGCTCAACCGCTATTACCTGCCCTTCTCTCGGCGCTTTGGCTGCATGTATCCGGACAGCGGCATCCACCACATCATCTACAACTGCGCCACGCCCATCGACGACAACCGACTGATGCTCGTGCAGTGGTTGTATCGCAACGACAGCGAAGAGCAATGCTCGACCCAGGAACTGATCGACTGGGACGCGGCGATCACAGCCGAAGACCGCGACATCCTGGAGGCCACCGATCCTGACGCCTGTGTCGACACCCGCCGCAGGGTGGAACTGCACATGCCATCGGACAAGCCTGGGTTGGTTATCCGTCGGCAACTATTGGGTCTGCTTGAAGCCCATGGCGAGAGCGAAGTGTTCCTCAGCCACTGACACTTGCCCAACGCCCCGGTGCGCCGGGGCATTCACCACCGCTCATGACCCACGGGGAGAGCGCTATGTTGATGCAGACCCTATCCAAGGCCGACGTCCAGCCGCAGGCCCTGCCGAACACCATCGGTGTGGACACCCCTTTGTTCGCCAATCAGGTGGAAAAAACCTACAGCAATGGCACCCATGCCTTGAGCCGCGTGAAACTGGCGATCGAACGCGGCGAGTTCGTCTCGCTCTTGGGCCCGTCGGGGTGTGGCAAAAGCACCCTGCTGAAAATGTTCGCCGGGCTCGAACAGCCCTCCGCCGGCCATGTGCGCTGGTGGGGCAAGGATGCCCCGGGTACGGACCACCACGCAGGCACACCGGGGCGCAGCCTGGCCATGGTGTTCCAGGAAGCCACCCTGATGCCATGGGCCAAAGTGCACGACAACGTGCGCTTGCCCCTGGACTTGGCCGGCGCCCCCAAGGCCCAGAGCCAGCCCAAGGTGCAAGCCGCCCTGGAACTGGTGGGGCTGGGCAAGTTCGGCGACGTTTACCCGCGGGAGCTCTCCGGCGGTATGCAGATGCGCGCCTCCATTGCCCGGGCATTAGCCACCGAACCCAATCTGCTGCTGATGGACGAACCCTTCGGCGCCCTGGACGAGTTCACCCGCAACAAGCTCGATAGCGACCTGCGCCAGCTCTGGCTCCAGCGCGACCTGACGGTGGTATTCGTGACCCACAGCATCTTCGAGGCGGTGTACCTGTCTTCGCGGGTGATCGTGATGGGCGCGCGTCCCGGTCGAGTGATCGCCGATGTAATCATCGACGGCCCACTGGAGCGCGACGAGGCATACCGCACTTCACCGGCGTTCATCGAGCAATGCGCGCACCTGTCCCGACTCCTGGCCCAGGCCAATGGCGACCCTTCCTGAGAGCATCATCATGAGCCGACCCTCTACTCCCTGGCTACGCCATCCTTCTGTACTACGCATCGTTTCACCACTACTGGTTGGCGCCTTGCTGCTCGGCGTCTGGCAACTGGCATGCATCGCCTGGAAAGTCCCGGTGTACCTGGTACCGTCACCGGCTGATATCGGCCGCACCCTGGTCGCCGATGGCCCGATGCTGCTGGGGGCACTGTGGATGACCCTGAAGATCACCTTCCTGTCATTCGCCCTCGCCGTGGTCATCGGCACGCTGGCGGCGTTCGTGTTCGTGCAGAGCCGCGTCGTGGAGGCCAGTCTGTTTCCCTACGCGATTCTGCTGCAGGTCACGCCGGTGGTGGCCATCGCGCCGCTGATCATCATCTGGTGCAGCGACACGACCTTGGCGTTGGTGATCTGCGCCACGCTGGTGGCGATCTTCCCGATCATCGCCAACACCGTCCTGGGCCTGCGCAGCGTCAACCCTGGCCTGCTCAACCTGTTCCACCTGAACCGCGCCAGCCGCTGGCAAGTGCTGTTGCGCCTGCGCATTCCCAGCGCCTTACCGTGCTTTTTCGCTGGGTTGCGCATCGCCAGCGGCTTGGCATTGATCGGCGCGGTGGTGGCCGAGTTCGTCGCCGGTACGGGCGGCACGGGTGCGGGTCTGGCGTATCAGATCCTGCAAGCGGGATTCCAGCTCAACATCCCCCGCCTATTCGCCGCCCTGGTGTTGATCGCCCTGACCGGCGTGGCGCTGTTCAGCCTGATGGCTTTGCTGGCTCGGTTGAGCCTGCGCCACTGGCACGAAAGCGAACTGGGCTGACTTCCATGCAAAACGCCGTACTGCCTATGGAGACGAACATGAAACACACCAACAGCTGGTTGATCCGTAACGCCAGCGCCATCCTCACTGGCCTGCGCGGCGGCGCCGCGCGCCATGTGGGGCCGGACATCCGCATCACCCAGGGGCGTATCGCCGCCCTGGGCTCGCTGCAACCGTTACCAGGTGAGCAAGTGCTCGATGCCACCGATTGCGTGGTGTATCCAGGCTGGGTGAACACCCATCACCATCTGTTCCAGTCCTTACTCAAGGGCATTCCCGCTGGCATCGACCAGAGCCTCGGTGCCTGGTTGGGGGCCGTGCCCTATCGCTATCGCGGGCTGTTCGATGAGCACAGTTTCCGCTTGGCCGCACGGGTCGGGCTGGTGGAGCTGGCCCGCTCCGGCTGCAGCACGGTGGCCGACCATCATTACCTGTACTTGCCAGGCATGGCCTTCGACAGCGCACAGATCCTCTTCGAAGAGGCCGAGCGCCTGGGGCTGCGCTTCGTCCTTTGCCGGGGCGGCGCAACCCAGGTACGTCAGGCTGAAGGCCCCGCGACAGCCGGACCTGAGACCCTCACGCAGTACCTGGACGATGTTCAGCGCTTGGTGCAGGTCTACCATGATCCCGCCGACGATGCCTGGCGGCGTGTGGTAATGGCGCCGACCAGCCCGCCCTACTCCATGCCGCCCGAGCACCTGCGCGAGACCGCCCGCGCCGCGCGCCGCCTGGGCATCCGCCTGCACAGCCATTTGAGCGAAACCGTGGAGTACCAGAACGAAGTCCATGATCGCCACGGCCTCTCGCCCGTGGTGTTCTGCGCGGAGCAGGAATGGCTCGGGCCGGACGTGTGGTTCGCGCACCTGGTCAAGCTGAGCGCCGAAGAAATCCAGCTGCTGGGCGCCACCGGCACCGGCATCGCCCACTGCCCACAAAGCAATGGCCGGCTTGGCAGTGGTATCGCAGATATCGTTGCCATGGAGGCTGCAGGCATGTCGGTTTCGATCGGCGTGGATGGCGCTGCCTCCAACGAAGCCTGCGACATGATCAGCGAAACCCACGCCGCCTGGCTGATGCAAAGGGCCAAGGCCGGCGAACGCGCCATGGCCCGCCATGCCGGCGGCGATCTGGAGGGCGGTGCCCATGTCGCCAGCGTGGAGGACGTTGTGCGCTGGGGCACAGCAGGTGGCGCCCAGGTGCTGGGCCTGGACGCCATCGGCACGCTGCAGGTCGGCATGGCGGCGGACTTGGCGATCTACCGCCTCGATCAACCCCGCTACTTCGGTCTGCATGATCTGGGCATCGCGCCAGTGGTTGGCGGTGGCCGTCCGACGCTGCGGGCATTGCTGGTGGGCGGCCGCCTGAGCGTGGAAAACGATGCGCTTCCTGGCTTGGACCTCGCCGAACTGGGCAGCCAGGCACGCCAAGCTGTACTTCGTCTGCAACAGGCCGCGGGGGTACGCGCATGAGCTGGACGCCTCTGCAGGTGCGGGCCCTGCGCCTTGAAGCCGACGACGTGCTAGGTGTGGAACTGGCCCCGCCGAGTCCTGCTCCCCTGCCCTTCGACTGGGCACCCGGTGCTCATGTGGACCTGCGCCTGGGCAATGGCGTGGTACGCCAATACTCAGTGGTCAGCCTGCCCGAGGACGGTCATGTATACCTGGGCATCAAGCGCGAAAAAGCCTCCCGCGGCGGCTCGCAATGGCTGCACGAGCACCTGCGGCTGGGTGCCCGGGTGGAGGTGGGCCTGCCGCGCAACTTCTTTAACCTGCAACCTGGCACTGGACAGGTCGTCTTGGTGGCCGCAGGCATAGGAATCACGCCACTGCTCGCCATGTACCGGCAATGCCAAGCGCAAGGTCGGTCGGTGCGCTTGCTGTTTTTCACCCGCGATGCCAAACAGGTGCCTTTTGTCCAGTACCTCGATGCGAATACCGAGGTTCATGCAGGCTTGCGCGCCCCGATGATCGCCGGGTACCTGGAGGAACACCTGCCGGCCTGGGACGGCAGCGCAAGCCTCTATTGCTGTGGCCCTGCAGGTTTCATGGATTGTGTTGAGCACGTCGCGCTGGCAAGCGGCTGGCCAACCACAGCGCTTCATCGCGAACATTTCCAGGCCGCAGAGCCCACCTTGCACGTCGAGCGTCACTGCACGCTGGTGCTACAGCGCAGTCGTCTTCAGGTCGAGGTGCAACCGGGCGAAAGTTTGGTACAGGCGGCATCGCGGGCTGGCGTGGAGCTACCCGTGTCATGTGGGATGGGTATCTGCGGCGCCTGTGTCAGCCGGGTCATCGAGGGGCAGCCTGATCACCGCGACGAGTACCTCAGCGATGCCCAGCGCAACAGCGGAGAATGGATAACGCCCTGCGTATCGGGCTGCCGCAGCGCCCGGTTGGTGCTGGACGTTTGACCATCGCCCGCAGCTGCCCGACGGCCAACGGCTGACGGCAGCTGCGCACGCAAAACCGCTGACGCAGCAATGGCCGAGGCGAACGGCTCGCAGCCAGGACTTGATCCCGACCCGGTAAAGATCCGTCTTGTGCCCAGTATTCTCCAGGGCCACCATAGGCATTCTTCAACAGACCATTGGCTAATGCATGACACTGGAAAATTACCAGGCAATCGCTGAAAGCATTGCCCTGCTGCTGTACCCCCACGCGGAAGTCGTCATTCATGAGATACGCGGCCAGACAATCGTTCATATCGCCAATAATTTCTCACATCGCAAGCTCGGCGATGATTCAGCACTCGGTTCAGAACTGGGTGACCTTTTGAAGGGTACCAACCTTGGTCCCTACGAGAAGCTCAACTGGAACGGTCAGAAGGTCCGCTCGATCAGTGCTGTGCTGCACAATTCGCAAGGCGAAGCCGAGTATCTGATGTGCATCAATCTGAACGTGTCGGTGCTGGAACAGGCGCGTGTGGCATTGGATGCGTTCTTCCAGATGAGTCGGCTGGAGCCGCAACCGGATGCGTTGTTCCGCAACGATTGGCAGGAGCGCATCAACACCTTCCTGCAAGCGTGGCTGCAAGCGCATAACCTGTCGCTGCAGACCTTGAAGATGAAAGACAAACGCAACCTTGTCCTGGCCTTGCATGCCGAGGGTGCATTCGAGGGGCGCAGCGGCGCCGATTACGTTGCCAACGTCCTCAGCATGGGGCGGGCCACCGTGTACAAATACCTGAAGGAAGTCAGAGCCTAGGCGGTATTGCCTGGCTGTAGGCATACGCTCTTGCTATTGGTGGAATATAATTCTATTGTGGACAAATTATCCATATGCCTGCAAGGACCCGTCATGCCAGCCACCCCGTCCGTTGATGCCCAGTTCCTTGATACATTGCACCAAAACATTCAGGACGCCCATGCGGCGCTCCGCCCGGCCGTCAGCATTACCCCGCTCTTGCACAGCCCTCGTTTGTCGGCACTGACCGGCTGTGAAGTGCTGCTCAAATGCGAACACCTGCAGCACACCGGTTCATTCAAGTTTCGCGGTGCCAGCAACAAGATGCGCCTGCTGCCGGCCGAGGCGCGCAAGCAGGGAGTGATAGCCGCCTCATCCGGTAACCACGGGCAGGCCCTGGCCCTGGCCGGCAAGATGGCGGGCGTGCCAGTGAAGGTCTACACCACCACGGGCGCATCGGCATACAAAACAGAGGCAATGCGCATGCTGGGCGCCGAAGTGGTCTGCCTGCCCACCGACCCGCTGAGTGCAGAGCTGGAAGCCGCCAGGCAAGCCAAGGCCCACGGCGTACCCTTCGTATCCCCCTACAACGACCTGCAAGTCATTGCCGGCCAGGGCACCATAGGCATGGAGTTGTTCGAGCAGGCGCCAGACCTGGACGCGGTGTTCGTTGCCGTGGGCGGTGGCGGGATGATTTCCGGCATCGGCGCCGCCCTGCGCGTCCTCAAGCCGGGTACTGAGATCATCGGCTGCTGGCCGGCAAATGACCCAACGCTGCAGCAATCACTCAAGGCCGGTGAAATCATCGAATTGGATGCCTGCGAAACGCTGTCGGACGGCACGGCTGGCGGCGTCGAGCCAGGCTCCATCACCTTCCCGCTTTGCCAGGCGCTGCTCACCGATACCGTGCTGGTCAGCGAGGACGAAATCCGCTGCGCCATGCGCGATATCGCCAGCAGTGAGCGCTGGATCATCGAAGGCGCTGCAGCGGTTGCGGTCGCCGGCATGCAGAAGCTCGCCGAACGCTATCAGGGCAAGCGTGTCGCGGTGATCCTGTGTGGCCGTAACATCCTGCTGGAAAAGTTCCTCGAGGCCGTTCAATGAAGGTCTTCAGCAAGGCGCAGATCATCGCCCGCTTCAACCCGGAGCTCGCGGTCAGCCAACTGGAGGAAGGCTTCATCGCCTATTCCGAAGGCAAGGTGCAGGTGCCGCCCGTGCAGGGCTTCGCATTCAAGGGCGCGAACGGTGACTGTTGCGTGAAGTCGGCCTACATCGAAGGCAGCCCGACCTTCACTGTCAAGCTTTCGACAGGCTTCTACGACAACCCGTCCAAGGGCCTGCCGAGCAATGATGGCTTGATGCTTGTGTTGTCTGCACACACCGGTCAGCCGCTGGCACTGCTGCAGGACCAAGGCTGGCTGACTGCCATGCGCACCGCGTTGGCCGGGCGTATCGCCGCCCGGCTGCTGGCGCCGGCCCAGGTCAAGGCCATTGGCATCCTCGGCACCGGCATGCAGGCGCAGATGCAGCTTGAGCAGCTTCGCGCGGTGACCGATTGCCGCCAGGTCATTGTCTGGGGCCGGCATGAACGCGGGCTTGCGGCCTATACCGCATTTGCCCGCGAACTGGGCTTCGGGGTGCACAGCACGCAGGATGCTGCCGAGGTTGCAGGCGCTGCAAACCTGATCGTCTGCACCACGCCTTCTCGCCAGGCGCTGTTGCACAGTGATTGGGTCCAGCCGGGTACGCATATCACCGCCGTCGGTGCCGATGCGCCCGGCAAGCAGGAACTGGACCCGGCACTGGTGGCCAGGGCAGACCGTATCATCGTCGACGCCATCGCCCAGTGCAGCCAGTACGGCGAAGTGGCCCATGCCCTCGGCAGTGGCCAGATCGACGCTCACCAGCTGATCGAGCTGGGTACGCTGCTGGCTGGCCGCGCCAAGGGGCGTGAGCACGACGGCCAGATTACCTTGGCGGACCTGACCGGTGTGGCAGTGCAGGATGCACAAGTCGCAAGCTACGCCTTGGCAGCCCTGTGCACCTGAGGCGACAACAGCGTCAGCGCAAACGTTGCACCTGCGCTGGCGTGCGCTGCATCAGCACCTTGCCATTGCGTACCGATACCAACGCGTGCCCCTGGCTGCGCACCATCTCGTAATCATCCGGCGCCGACAGCAGCAACAGGTTCGCCGGCCGCCCTACCTCTATGCCATAGCGCTCGCCCAGGTTCAGGGTGCGGGCGCTGTTGTCGGTAATCAGGTCCAGGCAGCGCTGCAGGTCTTCATAGCCGAGCATGTGACAGATATGCAGGCCGGCTTCGAGAATGCGCAGGATATTGCCATTGCCCAGTGGGTACCACGGGTCGACGATGGAGTCCTGGCCGAAGCACACGTTCATGCCGGCGCGGTCGATCTCGGCCACGCGGGTCACGCCACGACGCTTCGGGTAGTTGTCGAAGCGACCTTGCAGGTGAATGCTCTCGGTCGGGCACGACACGAAGTTGATGCCCGACAGCTTGAGCAGGCGGAACAGCTTGTAGCAATACGCATTGTCATACGAGCCCATGGCCACGGTGTGGCTGGCCGTGACCCGGGCCCCCATGCCGCGTACCCGCGCTTCTTCGGCCAACACTTCGAGGAAGCGTGATTGCGGGTCGTCGGTCTCGTCGCAGTGCACGTCCACCAGGCAGCCGGTACGCTCGGCCAGGTCCATCAGGAACTTCACCGACGATACCCCTTGGTCGCGGGTATTTTCGAAATGCGGAATGCCGCCGACGACGTCGGCGCCAATCGCCACGGCTTCAGTCATCAGCGCCCGGCCGTTGGCGTACGACTCGATGCCCTCCTGCGGGAAGGCGACAATCTGCAGGTCGATCAGCTCCCGCACTTCGTCACGCACCTCGACCATGGCCTTGAGCGCGGTGAGTTTTGGGTCGGTCACATCGACATGGGTGCGCACATGCTGGATACCGTGGTCCACCAGCATGCCGATGGTTTTTTTCGCACGGGTCTTGATGTCGTCGTGGGTGGTGATTTCCTTGCGCTCCGACCAGCGCTCGATGCCTTCGAACAACGTGCCGCTCATGTTCCACTTCGGCTCACCTGCGGTCAGCGTGGCATCTAGGTGAATGTGCGGCTCGACAAAGGGCGCGACCACCAGGTTTTGCCCGGCGTCCAGGTCATTGCCCGTAGCGGGCGCCACGACGTCGGTCTGGGGCACGATGGCGGCAATGCGCTCGCCGTTCAGTTCGACGCGGAACAGGCCAGGCTTGCCGCGCAGGCGTGCGTTGATGATGTTCATGCTGTTACTCCTTGCCGTGGGCTTCGCTCATGCGCCATACCAGCATGGCGACCGAAGCATTCATGCGAAAAAGCGGGTCGTCCAGCGACTGCCCGCTCAGTTGTTCGATGCGCTGGATGCGCTGATTGATCGTGTTGCGGTGCAGCCCCAGACGCTGTGCGGCCTTGAGCCCGTTGCCATTTTCCATGAGCAAGGCGTCGAGGGTATGCACCAAAGCATGGGCGTGTTTGCGCCCAGGGGCGATCAGCGGGCCGAGGGTGCGGCTGACGAAATCGTCAACCAGCGAGCGGTCGACAATACCTTGCAGCAGGCGCAACACGCCGAGCTCGCTGAAGTTGCAATAACCGTTGGCCGGGCGCAGATGCTGCGCCACATCCAGCGCCTGGCGTGCCTCGTTGAGGGCCTGGCGGTAGTGCGCGCAATCGTCAGCGAGGCTCGACAAGCCCATGTAAAGGCCCAGTTCATCAGTCGCGGCTTGCAACTGCCGGTACAGCGCGCCCAACGTCTCGGGTAAGTCGTGTGTATCGGCCAGCAGCACCACGAACAGGTCGCCCGGCAACTGCGCCGTCACACTGCCGGGCCGCTGGCGGCACCAGGCTTCGAGCTGGTCTTCCAGGGCCTGCCGGGTGGCCTGCCAGGTACGCTCGCCGTGGGCCAGCCCTTGGCGCTCGAACAAGGCGTCCACGCCCGTCAGGCGCAACGCCAGCAGGCGCCGCGGTTTATCCAGGGCCAGTTGCAGGTGTGCTGCCCGCTGCCGGGCAATCGCCAGGCTTGGGTAGTCGCCTGTGAGCAGTTGCCCAAGGATGTCGTTACGCGAGCGGCGCGCCTGGCTCATCTGTACCAGTGCAGTGCCGATCAGGTGGGTGACCACCACCATCTTCAGTGCGTAGGGCTGTTCGATCAGCGGCAAGCCCAGCTGCTCGGCGCGCGCGATAACGGGCGCCGGGATGCTCTGGATAAAACTGCCGCCGGTGAGAATCACCATGCCGGCAATGCCCACGGCGTCGCCATCCTCCACCAGGCTCAGCAGGTTGGCTTCGCCGCGCGGGTGATTGATGCCGGTGACGAATACCAGTTCACCGCCCATCACCCATTCGGCGATACCCTCGTTCTCCGCCACGTAAGGCCAGCGTACCCGCCGCTGCAGGTTGCGCGCGCCGGCCCGCACCTGCATTTCGTGCAGACCGGGCAAATGCAGGAGCTCGTCCAGCGCCAGGCTCACGGCTCGACGCCCGCCTGGCCGGGCGCGCGGCGGCGTGCGCCCAGCTCTAGAATGACGATGTAGCACACTGCCGAGGCGGCGATGCCCACCAGCGGCGCGACCCACGGTGAGGCATAGGCCAGTACAGCGCCCACGGCATAGGCAAACAGCCCGGTGAGGTTGTAGCGTGGCAGGTGTGCCGTACCCAGTGCCGGGTATTTGCCGCGGTGGCGGTACCAGAAATCAGCCATGATCACCCCACCCACCGGCGGAATGATCGACCCCAGCAGCACCAGGAACGGGATCAGCATTTCGTACATGCCACCCATCGCCAGCACAATGCCAACCCCGGCCGCCACCAGCGTTGCCGTGCGCCGGCGCTCGCTGCGCAACAAGTGGCAGGCGGCGGCCGACACGTTGTAGATGGTCGGACCCTGAATGGTCCACAGGTTCAGGCACAGCATCACCACGGCCGCGAACGACAGGCCCTGCAGCATCATCACGTCGACGATATCGGCCTGCTGATAAACCATCGCGCACCACGCCCCGGCCACCACCATCAGGCCGTTGCCAAGGAGGAATGCCACCACGCTGGCGATCACCGCTACCCGGCCACTGCGTGCCAGCCGTGTCCAATTGGTGGCTTGGGTGGCGCCACTGGCGAAGGTGCCGAAGACCATGGTCACTGCCGCCGAAAAGGTCATGGTTTCATGCGGGACGACTGCAGCCAGGCCGGCAAAGCCACCGGCATCGCGGGTGGCGATGTGCATGGACACCAACAGCAGCACGAACATCAATGGCACCGACACCCGCGACAACAGGTCCAGCCCCTTGAACCCGATGATGGCCGTAATGCTGAAACCCAGCCCGAACAGCACCATCAACGGCATGCCGAAACCATCCGCCAGCCCCAGCAGCTTGACCAGCACGATGGCCACCGTGGCCGTACCCCAGGCATACCAGCCCAGTTCGGCAAAACCCAGCAGAAAGTCCGAGAGCCGGCTCCCCGCTTCACCAAAACAGAAGCGCCCCATCAACACGATATTCAGCCCGCTGCGTGAGGCGATGAAGGCCAGCACTGCGGCATACAAGGCAAGCAAACTGTTGCCGAGGGTAGCCACCCACAGCATGTCGACAAAACTGAATGCCATGCCCAGCTTGCCGCCGGCGAACATCGTGCCGGTAAAGAAGGTGAAGCTGAACAAGACCATCGCGATCGGCAGCAGGCCCTTGCGGGCGGAATGGGGGGCTTCGCTGAGTGGAAATTCGCTGGGTGAGCTCATTGCACGGGGCTCCGGGTGTGTAGTTGGGAGCGGAAAGAGCAATATGCGGGCCGCTTTTTCCTGCGCCGCCGCCCGGAAGAAATCGGGCTGCTCGCCCAGAATTCCCTATGCACTGTGCACATTAAAGCTGCGATTTGACGATCTGGAGTGTGCGGGACGACTTATTTTGAGGCGCTCATGCACCAAAGCGGGCCTGGGCTGGGTAGTAATCACCCAGCCCACGGCGGTTTACACGGTCCCGTCCAACCCCATTTGCCAGAAATCAGCCTCCAGGCTGGAGGCCTGGCCAAAAATCCCTGCCAGTTCGGCGAACCGCTGCTCGGTCATGCTGCGCGCCGCCAGTTCATCCAGGTGCTTGCGCGCTGCTGCGGCCACCCCTTGGTAGCCCTCCCCGGCATACTCGCCAATCCACTCGCGGTAGGGGTGATTGCTCAAGTCGCCAATACGCTCGGCCAGGGTCCGGCCGATTTCGGCATAGCCGATCACGCAAGGTGCCAGTGCCACGTGCAGCTCCAGCAGGTCGCCGGCTGCGCCGCAGTCCAACACATAACGGGTGTATGCCACCGTGGCCTGATGCTCTGGCGCGGCCTCGATGTCTGCCTGGGTCAAGCCCCAGCGCGCACACAGGCGCACGTGCAGCTCGGTTTCATCCAGGATCGCCGCCAGCCCGGCCTGCGCTGCACGAATGTCGGCCGGGCGGCGGCTCTTGTAGGCAGCCAACGCCCAGGCGCGGGCGAACTGGATCAGGAACAGATAATCCTGCACAAGGTAGGTCCGGAACGCTTCCTCGCTCAGCGTGCCCTCGCCCATCTGACGCACGAAGTCATGGTCTACGTAGCGGTTCCATTGTGGCGAGGCAGCGGCCTTGAGGCGCTCGAAGATATCCATGTTCATTTGCCCTCCGGGTACACTGCATCGAAGAAAGCCAGCTCCAGCGCCACGGTGCGCTGGTAGAAGTCACTTGCCAATGCGGCCTCCTGCGGGCCGACGCGGTCCAGTTCGGCCTGCAGGAAAGCGACGAATGCCTGGAATGCCGGGTTGTCATGCAGGGTAATCCACTCGGCATGGACGAAGTTGTCCGGCATCGGTTTCGGCGCCTTGAGTGCCCAGTCCAGGTACAGGCCTTCGGCGACGTTCAGCACCGCCAGTGCCGCTGCGTAGGAACGGGTGGCTGCCGCTTCGCGCATGATCGCCTTGAAACCTGCGGTAGGCGCGCTATCGGCCGGTTCACTGCGTTGCGCCGGGCTGACACCCAAGGCCTCGAAGGCACGCAGGAAGTAGGTGTTCTCGTCACTGCAGATCATCCCGGCAAAGCGGCCGAAGCGCAGGCGGGCTTCAAACGTGTCAGCGGTGGCGATGGCCGCGCCTAGCAGGGTCACGAAGCTGTCGAGGAAACGGTGGTCCTGAACCAGGTAGTCGACCATGATCGGGTCCGGCAGGCTGCCGTCGCACAATCGGGTCACGAAACGGTGGCCAACGGCCGCCGACCAGGTCGGCTCGCTCTGGCGGCGCAGGGACTGGCTGAAACGTTCGGTCATGTTGCTGTCCTTGATGAGGGTGACAGCGAGACCTTGAAAGTTGGCATGGACTGGCCTCGCAGTGAGGCCGGCAAAAAGGCAGGTTACAAGCCCCATCCCTTCGCCGGCATGATCCGGATCAGGTTCGAAGGGTCACCGCGCTGCAGCGTTCAGCGGTTTCTCAGCCCATTGCCGGGCTCCCCTTGGTGGCGCTCAGGTATACCCGAGGGCGCCGCGCCTGTCACTACCCAAACGGTGGGCAATGGTGACCCGCTAATGGGTATCTGTCCCCATTCTTGACGCGCCATCTTTTAGTGCACGCCAGATACTGCAAGGTTTTGTATGTCAAAGCATTACTGAAATATCGGTTGGCATAGCTGTTGCTGATGGCCATTTAACGGGCAAAACGCCATTGATGGCTTAAGGCCCTAAGGCCGCAAAAGAGGCTTAAGCCAATGAAAACACCTGCTGCGAGTCACGCGTCCAGACGCGTGTTCCATCTGTCCTCTGTCACGGCACTGATGATCAGCCTCGGATTGATCACGGCCATGGCATCCCCCCTCGACGACAACAGCATGCCACCGCCGACCGACCCGTCGGCCTACACCGACCAGCCGGACGACCCGACCGCTACCCTGCTTGAGCTGAACACCATGCCGGAGGCCAACGAAGGCTCGCTGGAGCTGACCGATGGCGCGTATGGCGACCGCAACACGGTAGGCACCGACAACGTGCTGCCGCCTGCCCTGCAAACGTCGGACAAGTACCCTACCAACGGCAAACCCAGCCCGTTGTTCGGTGCGCAACCTTTCACCCAGCAACTGTTGCTGTTCGAAGAATTCGGGCCAGAGAAGCTCGACCCGACCACGCCGGTGCCCGATCTGACCTTCCCGGTACCGACCCTCGGCGCGGCACCCGCGCAAGACCCCAACGTGGTAGCACGCAGCGGCCCCAGTGGCAACGCACTGGAAGCGTTCCTCAAGCAACCCGGCCTGTACCCGTTTCCGACCCAGTACGCCAACGTGCTGGACCGCAACCCATGGAAGGCGCAGATCGAGATGTTCCTCAACCGCCAGCCGGTCGGCTCGCCCGCTGAAGGCCGGCCACCAGGAAAAGGCTGGTCGCACCAGCGCTGGAACGAGTTTTACCCGCAGGCAGCGTTCAAGACCGCCCAGGCCGGTGCGCGCATCAACCTCGGCCTGCGCGACCGTAAGCAACTGCACAACTATGCCGTCGGTGAATTTGCCCCGGGCGGCCTGTACTACCAGACCTCCGACATTCCGACCACGCTGGGCACCACCAAGGGCATCGACACACGCTTCCATCCGAACATGCCGCTGCAAAACCACAAATCGCTCTGGACCTTCGACGGCACCTTCCCGCCCAAACTGCTGATGGTGCGCTACGGCCAGCCAATTCTGATGCGCCATTACAATGCCCTGCCGATTGACCCCTCGGCCAACGGTGGCTTTGGCCTGCATACCATTTCGACCCACGAGCACAACGGCCACTCGCCGGCCGAAAGCGACGGCTTTGCCAACGCGTACTTCTTCCCCGGCCAGTACTACGACTACCGCTGGCCGGTGCAGCTGGCCGGCTACGACACCATCAACACCCGTGCCCAGGACCCGCGTGCAGCTTTCCCCTGCTCGCCGGGTGAAACTTTGTTCGTCAACGATGGTTCACCGGGCCTGAAAACCTGCGAGAACGGCAGTATCAAGATTCGTGGCGACTGGCGCGAAACCATGAGTACCCACTGGTTCCACGACCACATGATGGATTTCACGGCACAGAACGTCTACAAGGGCAACGCCGTGATGATGAACTACTACAGCGCCCTGGACCGCGGCAACGAGGCCCTGCAGGACGGTGTCAACCTGCGCTTCCCAAGCGGGTCAGCCATGCCTTGGGGGAACCGTGACTATGACGTCAACCTGGTGATTGCCGACAAAGCCTGGGATGCCAATGGCCAGCTGTGGTTCAACCCGTTCAACACGGACGGCTTCCTCGCTGACCAGATCCTGGTCAACTGGCAGTACAAGCCCAGGCTCAAGGTGCGTGCGCGCAGTTACCGCTTCCGTCTCCTCAACGGCTCGGTGTCGCGCTACTTCAAGTTCGCCGTGGTGCGGGAGATTGCCGGTACCAGTGGTGAGTTCAAAGGCCCGTCCGGCTCCAACCTGTCGTATGCGCGGGTGCCGTTCCACATGATCGCCAACGACGGCAACATCATGGAACACGCGGTGCCATTCGACGGCACGATGGACCTCAATGGTGACGGCAACCTGCAAGACAACAACGGCGTCTTGCCGTTGCAGGCCATTGCCGAGCGCTACGACATCATCATCAACTTCGCCAAGAACGGCATCAAGGCCGGCGACAAGCTGTACTTCGTCAACCTGATGGAGCACGACTCCGGCAAAGGTCCGAAGCAAGCTATCCCGTTGGCCGACGTGCTGTCGGAAAAATACAAGGCGGTAATCAAGCAGACCAGCAAAGGCCCGCAGTGGGACAACGGCGACCCGGCTGTCGGCAAGTTTCTGCAACTGTGGGTGCAACCGTACACCGGCCAGGACCTGAGCATGGACCCGGTAGCCTATGAGCCGGCCAAGCCAGGCAAGGCCGCAGGCCTGAAAATGCTGCCCCTGCCCATTGACCGCGACGCCGCAGCCGACCAGGCCAAACTCAAGGATGCCCGCCACCGCGAGTTCATCTTTGGCCGCTCTGACGGCACGGACACCACCCCGTGGACCATCAAGACCGACGGCGGCTTTGGCTACAGCATGGACCCACGCCGTATCAGTGCCGCACCGCAACTGGCCAACCAGTCCACCGACGGTGGTTTCAGCGGCGACGGCACCCTGGAAGTGTGGAAAATCGTCAACGGCGGCAATGGCTGGAGCCACCCGGTACACGTGCACTTCGAGGAAGGCGTGATTCTTAGCCGCGACGGCAAGGCCCCGCCAGAATGGGAAAAATGGGCGCGCAAGGATGTGTACCGTATCGGGTCGGAACCTGATTCGTCCGAAGAGGTGGAAATGGCCATCCGCTTCCGCGAGTTCGCAGGCACCTACATGGAGCACTGCCACAACACCCAGCACGAGGACTCTTCGATGCTGCTGCGCTGGGACCTTGAACACCCGGGGCAGTTCCAGGTAATGCCCACCCCGCTGCCAGGATGGGATGGCGTGCGTTACATGGCCTCGGTAGGCCTGCCAACGTTCCGCACCAAAACCGATGACGACGATGACGACCCGGCCAACAAACCACCTGTCGTGGCCAACGACAGTGCCGCAACGACTGCAGGCAAGCCGATCACCCTGAACGTGCTGGCCAACGACAGCGACCCGGACGGCAACGTACCGCTCACGGTCACCGGCCTCAGCCAGCCGGACTCCGGCCAGGGTACCGTGAGCACTGACGGCAGCACAGTGACGTACACCCCACCCGCTACGGTCGCCACGCCGTTCACGGCCAGCTTCAATTACACGGCGCGTGATACCAAGGGGGCCGACTCGGTGACCCCGGCCACGGTCAGCATCGCCGTCACCCCAGCAGTGGCGGCCGACGAGCTCAAGGTCACCAGTGCCACAGTGCAACTGCGTAGCGGCAACCGGTTCACCTGGGATGTGCAGGGGACAACCACGGTGGCCACGGGCAACAGCATCAGCGTGACTGCAGCAACCACCGGTGGTCCGGTAAGCCTGGGGAACGCGACGCTGACTGCCACGACTACGGGGGCCCGTTGGCGGGTAGCGGTGACCACCACCGGCTTTGGCCCGGCCACGCCAGCGACGGTCACGGTGAAATCGACGCTGGGCCAGACGGTGACAGCGCCAGTCACATACAAGTGAGTGCAAAGCGGGGCCGCCATGCGGCCCCCATCAGCCAACCCACGAGGACCGCATCATGCCCGGCTCATGGCGATTCCTGCTGGTACTGGCGTTGTTCGCCGCCAGCATTCCGTTCTGGCCGTTGCAACCCCAACGAACGGTGGCCGAAGCAGCGGCCTCTCCCTGGGGGGCCAGCTATTTCCCCAACATCCCCCTGCTCACTCAGGATGGCGAAAAAGTGCATTTCTTCGACGACCTGATCAAGGACAAGGTGGTCGCCATCAACTTCATCTTTACCGGCTGCTCCGATTCCTGCCCAGTGGAAACCGCTCGCCTGCGCCAGGTACAGAAAATCCTCGGTGACCGGGTCGGCAAAGACATCTTCCTCTACTCCATCAGCATCGACCCCTATAACGACACCCCCGCCACCCTCAAACGCTATGCCGAAAAGTTCGGCATCGGCCCAGGCTGGACCTTGCTGACCGGCGAACCCGACGACATCGAGCAACTACGCCGCAGCCTGGGGCTGTGGATCGATGGCCTGGAAAACGGCCGCTCCAAAGACCACAACCTGAGCCTCATCATCGGCAACCAGGCCACCGGCCGCTGGATGAAAGCCTCGCCTTTCGAAAGCCCGTACATCCTCGCAGACCGCCTGGGCAACAGCCTGCACAACTGGAAGCAGGCCAGCGCCATGAGCAATGACTACGCTCAGGCTCCGCAAATTCGCTCACCCAGCAGCGGCGAGCAGATATTCCGTACCCGTTGCTCGTCCTGCCATACCGTGGGCAACACCGAGCCAGGCCAGCCAGGCATCGGCCCCGACCTGCTGGGCGTGACCCGTCAGCGTGACGCCAACTGGCTGGTCCGCTGGCTGAAGGTGCCCGACCAGATGCTGGCCGAAAAAGACCCCTTGGCCATGCTGCTGTTCGAACAATACAACCGCCTGGCCATGCCCAACATGCGCTTGGGCGATGCCGAAGTTAGCGCATTGATGAGCTACCTCGAAGAGGAAACGGCTCGCCTGCAAACACCCATGGCTAATAGGGAAATCCCCTAAAGGCTATTAGCCACCAGTCATCAGGCTGTCATCTTATTGTCGTATTTTCCGAGCATCACCCAGGGTCGGGAACTATCAGCAGTGATTCGCCGTTCGCTTTCCTCCACCAGCCTTCTGCGACTGCTGATCCTGATGCTCTGTGCAGCGACCCTGGCCTTTCTCTGGGGGCTGCACGTCACGCAGAAAGCCGCCGCCCGACAGAATGCACTGTCGGCCAAGGCCATCGAGCACCTGAACCTGGCCAGCATCGTGGGCGAAAACCTCCGACAGCTTGTCGACCGCGCCCAGGCGATGGGTCGTGTTACCCAGGACGACATGAAAGCGCGGCGCCAAGGCAACCTCAGCCTGGCAGCAGACCCAGTGTTCAAGCGCTTGAGCCTGTACGACCGACAAGGCCGGCTGCTAGCGGCCAGCCATACCGATGAGGCCGCCGAGTTGCCGGCAGACTGGTTGCGCCAACTGCAGCGGCACATTGACCGCTACGGTTTCAAACCTTTCCTGCCGAGCATTCAGCCTGTCAGCCAAACCGCTGCCCTGCCCACTTGGCGCCTGCCCTTCCTGCTGCCGTTGACCAATTCGACTGGCCGGGAAATCGACAACATTTTGCTGGTGCACTTGGACGTCGGCTACCTGGCGGTGCTGTTCCAGCCTATCGACCTGGGCAACAGTGGCCTGGTGCGTCTGCTGCAGGATGACGGCCTGGAGCGGCTGCGCATCGACAACAGCGGCGTGGTGACTGCCGGCGACCTATTGCAGCCCCCGCTGCCGGCGCTAGACACCGAAGCGGGCATGCTGACCCAGTACGTAGCGGGTGATGCCTACCAAAGCGTGTACCGCCGTGTACCTGAGCAAGGCTTCAGCGTGGTGGTCAGCCAGCGCCAGGCAGAAATCCTCGCACCCTCGACGCTGGCCTATTCCCGGCAGTTCTGGTTGAACCTGAGCATGACCCTGATGATCCTGGCCAGCCTGCTATGGACCTTGCGCCTGCTGCGCAAACGCCAGGAGGCGTTCGACGCGCTGGAACATGCCCAGCAAGTCAATCAGCAGCTGATCGTGCGCCTGGAGGACGAACACCGGCGCAGCAGCCACGCCGCCGCCACCGACCACCTCAGTGGCCTGCACAACCGCCGCCAGTTCGTCGAAGTGGCCAGCCAGGTGCTGACTCGGCAACGTGGCAAGCGCCGACTGATGGCGATCCTGTTCATCGACATGGACCGTTTCAAGTCGATCAACGACTCGCTCGGCCACAAGATTGGTGACCTGCTGCTACAGGCTGTGGCCGGGCGTATCCAGCGCCTGCTGGAGCCCGGCGACGAGGCTTCGCGCTTTGGCGGCGACGAATTCGTGGTGTTGCTGGCCGGTGAGCGCAGCGAGGAGCAGATCAACGCCTGGGTCCACGAACTGGTGCAAAAACTGTCGGCCACCTACGCCCTGGATGGCCAAGAGGTCAACACCAGCCCCAGTGTAGGGGTGAGCATCTGCCCGCGTGATGGCCAGGACATCGACAGCCTGATACGCAGTGCCGATGCGGCCATGTACTCGGCCAAGCAGGCAGGGCGCGCGCAGTATCGCTTTTTCGACCCCTCGCTGAACCTTGCCGATATCCAGGCGTTTACCCTTGAACAGGCCTTCGGCAGTGCCTTGGCCGAACGCCAATTCGTGCTGCACTACCAGCCACAGATGCGCCTGGACACCCACCAGGTGCTGGGCTACGAGGCGCTGGTGCGCTGGGACCACCCTGATTTCGGCCTGCTGTACCCGGACCGCTTCATCGGCCTGGCCGAGCGCAGTGGATTCATTGTCGAACTGGGTTGGGAGGTGCTGCGGCTGGCCTGTGAAGCCTTGTCGAGCTGGAATGCCCAAGGCCGCAAGACACGGCTGGCAGTCAATGTCTCCGCCCTGCAGCTGCGTCAAGCCGATTTTGCTGACCGGCTGCTGAGCAAATTGCAGCATCATGGCATCGCGCCCCAGCAACTGGAGCTGGAAATTACCGAAACCACAATCCTCGACCCCGAAGGCACGGCGGTGGCGCACCTGCATACGTTGCGCGGCGCAGGTTTGGGTATCAGTCTGGACGATTTTGGCCGTGGCTACGCCGGCTTTGCCCACCTGCATTCACTGCCCCTGAGCAAGCTGAAGATCGATCGTTCGCTGATCGCGGCGCTGTCCAACAGCCATGACGACAGCCCGATCGTGTCCTCCACCATCATCCTGGCCAAGCGCCTGGGCCTGGAAGTGGTGGCCGAGGGGGTGGAAACCCGTGAACAGGTGGTGTACCTGAAGCTTGCCGGCTGCGATATCGCCCAGGGCTACCACTTCAGCCGGCCACTGTCGCTGCCGCAGCTGTGGGTTTACCCGCCCTTCAACGGTATCGAGGACAAGGCATGCGTGTACTGAGCGCAACGGCAGGCTTGCCGATGGCGTTGGGCAAGGACAGGCAACGCATTTCGGTTTATCGTGTACCGATCACACACCGACACCCGCACCATGACCGATATCGAGCGCTACCTTCGCGCCGCCACCCGTGACAACACCCGGCGCAGCTACCAGGCCGCCATCGAGCACTTCGAAAGCCATTGGGGTGGCTTTCTCCCGGCCACCGCCGAGAGTATCGCCCGCTACCTGGCCGATCACGCCGACCAGCATGCAGTCAGTACCCTGCGTCAACGTCTGGCCGCGCTCAGCCAGTGGCACGTCGCCCAAGGCTTCCCCGATCCGACCAAGGCGCCGTTGGTGCGTCAGGTGCTACGCGGCATCCGCACCCTGCACCCGACGCCACCCAAACAGGCCGCCCCGCTGTTGCTGCAACACCTGCAAACCGCTGTGACGTGTTTCGAAGAAGAAGCCCGACAAGCCCGCGAGCACCATGATTTGGCAGCCCTGCGCCGGGCTCGCCGTGACAGCGCCTTGCTGTTGCTGGGTTTCTGGCGTGGTTTTCGCGGCGATGAGCTGGCACGCCTGCGCATCGAACACATCCAGGCACAAGCCGGTGTCGGCATCACGCTTTTCCTGCCGCGCAGCAAGGGCGACCGCGAAGCATTGGGCGTACAGCACCGCACCCCTGCGCTCAAGGCCTTGTGCCCTGTCACTGCCTACCTGCAATGGCTTGAAGTCGCCGGTATTGCCCATGGGCCGGTGTTCCGCAAACTCGACCGCTGGGGCAACCTTGGCGACAGCGCGCTCAACAGCAACAGCCTGGTGGGCCTGCTGCGGCGCATGCTGGAACGCGCCGGCGTGCCGGCGGCGCTGTATACCGGCCACTCGCTACGGCGTGGCTTCGCCACCTGGGCCACGGCCAATGGTTGGGAGCTGAAGTCGCTGATGAGCTATGTGGGCTGGAAAGACGCCAAGTCGGCGCTGCGCTACATCGACTCGGCGCAGCGTTTTGGCGATCTGGCCGTGCTACCGGCCAGTCAGGTGCAACCGCTTATTCCTTGAAGCTGTGCCTGGCGACGCCGCCCGTTTCCGGGCGGATGGCATACAGGTCGCCAGCGTCCGGATAATGGTGCAGGTCTTCTGGCGTCATGTCGTAACGCGCGGTGCTGATGTACAAGGTGTTCATCCCGGGCCCGCCAAAGCAGCAGCTGGTGGGGCACGGTACTGGCATCAACACCTGGTCGGTCAGGTACCCGTGGCGGTCGTAGCGCAGCAGGCAGCTGCCATGGTACTGGCACACCCACAGCCCGCCTTCGCGGTCCAGCGCCAGGCCATCCGGCCGGCCCAGTTCGGCGGGGGTTTCGGCAAACAGCGTGACAGCGCCCAGCCGGCCTTCGATGAGGTACTCGGCGCGGTAGATCGCTCGCGCCGCCGAATCAACGAAGTACACCGTGTGGCCGTCCTGCGACCAGGCAAGGCCGGTGGGCAAGCCCATGTCATCGTGGATCACCTGGTCGCTCAACTGCCAGTCAAAGCGAAAAAGCGCCCCGGTATTGCCACTGAGGGCCTCGTCCATCAGGCCGGTGACGAAGCGTCCCTGTGGGTCGCAGGCGCCATCGTTGAAGCGGTAAGTCGAGCGCGGATGGACCGATGCCGAATGCTGGCTCACCTTGCGTGTTGGCACATCGAAGATGGCCACGCTGGCATCCTCGGTGAAAATCAGGTTACCCCGGTCGGTCAGCGCCAGGGCGCCAATACGCGCGGCAGACTCGTAAAGGCAATCGACTTCGCCATCGGGTGCCAGGCAGTTGATGCGCCCGCCAGAGATATCGACAAAGTACAGCACGCCACTGCGTTCATCCCAGACCAGGCTTTCACCAAGGTCCGCGCGCGTGTTGGCCACTTTGACCGGCACGTAATTGCATTCCTTGATGCGGCTCCAGCGCTCGGCCACCTGCACACGGCCGAGGTCCCGAGGGTAGCTGACACTGCTGTATTCGTTGAAGCGCGTGGCGATGTGCTGGCTATTGCTGGTGCGCAAGGTGCAATCAGTGGGATGGCACAGCGCACCGGCCAGGTGAGTAACGGGCATTTCTGGCTACCTTCAATTCTCCTTTCTTACGATATCAACAAAAAAATCAATGACTTAATATTAAAAGCATGCAACTTTGATATCCCATGGATATCACCGCCGAGTCGCCACGCTGCAGGATTGCTGGATGATCGAAACACGTTTGCTCAGGCAGTTCATCGCCGTGGCCGAAGAGCTGCACTTTCACAAGGCCGCCCAGCGCCTGCACATGGCACAACCACCGCTGAGCCAGGCGATCAACCGGCTCGAGGAAAAGCTCGGTTTCGGCCTGCTTCTGCGCAACAAGCGCGGGGTGCGCCTGACCGCAGCGGGTGCAGCGTTTCTCGACACCGCCTACCGCACGCTTGCTGAACTGGAACAAGGGATCGAGTACGCGCGCAACGTTTCTGCGGGGGTCAGCGGCAAATTGACCATCACGGCCATTTCCATCGCTTATTACGACTCGCTGCTCAACCGCTTGCGCCGCTTTCGGGAGACTTATCCGAACGTGCAGCTGACCATCCGCGAGATGCCATCCGCTTCCCAGGCCAAGGCCTTGCTGGCCGGTGAGGCGGACATCGGCTTCATGCGCAGGCTACCGCTGCCGGCCGGCACCCTGGAGGCACGCTTGCTGCTTGACGAGCAGATCGTCATGGCGCTGCCCGCCAGCCATTCCAAGGCGCGGCACGAGGCCGTCGACTTGCGCGAGTTTGCCGATGAGGACTTCGTGTTCACCCCGCAAGCGCTGGGCGGGGGCTACCACGCACAGTTGGTTGCGCTGTGCGAGTCGGCCGGGTTCTACCCCAAGGTCGTGCAGGAGGCGGCGCAGATCCACACCCTGCTGGGTCTGGTGGCCTGCGGCTTTGGCGTGGCCCTGGTGCCGGAGTCGTTCGTCCGCTCGACCCCGCGCGAACGCGTGCGGTTTTGCCCGATCCGCCCTATCGATGACCAGCCCGCCCCAGGGCTTGGGCTGTACATGAAATGGAGCGCCCAAAATACTTCGCCAGCGCTGGCCAACTTCATTGCCATGTTCGAGACGCAGCAATAAGGCCATTTCTGCACGGTGTTCAGCCTCGCTTCGCGCAGCGCCACAGCCGACCTATATCACAAGCCCTGGCCTGCAACAGCTCGGCAGCATTTGCACACGCCTGCTCCAGGCTCATCGGTCCATTGGCCAGTGCAAATGCAGCGTCGACCCCATGGGCATACAACTGCTGATACCCCTCCCCCAAGGTCCCGGCCAGTACCACCACCGGCACGCCATGGCGCTTGGCAACCCGCGCCACCCCCATCGGCGTCTTGCCGCGCAGTGTCTGGGCATCGAAACGCCCCTCGCCCGTCACCACCAGGTCTGCCCCCTGCGCCAGGGCGTCAAGGCCAGCCAGCTCAGCCACGACTTCCACCCCAGGGCGGAACTGCGCGTCCATGAATGCCCGGGCAGCGAAGCCCATGCCACCGGCCGCGCCACAACCAGGGTAATCGCGCACATCCTCGCCCAACAACAGCGCACAATGGTCGGCAAAATGATTCAGCGCGTGGTCCAGCGCCTCCACTTGCTGCGGGTTGGCACCTTTCTGCGGGCCGAAGATCGCCGATGCGCCGTTGGCGCCACACAAGGGATTGTCGACATCCGCTGCGACTTCAAACTGCACCCCGGCCAGGCGCGGGTCGAGGCCGCTGGCGTCGATACGGGCCAGCTTGGCCAAGGCCAGGCCGCCCTCTTCCAGCGCTTGCCCGTCAGCATCCAGCAGGCGCAGGCCAAGCGCTCGCAACATACCACTGCCGGCATCGTTGGTGGCGCTGCCACCGATGGCCAGCACCACGCGCCGAGCGCCGGCGTCGAGGGCTGCGGCAATCAGCTCGCCGGTACCCCAGGTGCTGCTGCGGCAAGCATCGCGCTGGCCTGTTGGCACCTGTTGCAGGCCACTGGCCTGGGCCATTTCGATGATTGCGGTGCGACTTTGCGGCAACCAGCCCCAGCCAGCCTCGACGTGCTGCCCCAATGGCCCGCGCACGGCCTGGCGGCGCAATTCACCGCGGCTGGCGGCCAGGATCACCTCCATGGTGCCTTCGCCACCGTCGGCCATTGGGCACTCGACCAGTTCAGCCTCCGGCCACGCTTCGCTCAGGCCCGCAGCGATGGCGCGGGCGACACCGACAGCGTCTAGGCTGTCCTTGAACGAGTCGGGGGCAATGACGATCTTCATGGGGTTTCTCCTGTCCTGATGAGCGGCATGCTGACAGGTGGCTGCGCAGGTGGCCTCGGTCAAATGCACAAAACGCCGGCCGGGTTGTTTGGGCAGATGCCTTTTTGCCTGTTCTGGCCCAACCGCCGGCAAGTGAATACTTCAGTCAGCTGGCAACAGCTGCAACCCCAGATACAAGCTAAGCATCCCTTCCAGGCGCAGCGGGTCGACCTCACCCAGCTCGGCTATGCGCTCCAGTCGATAGCGCAGGCTGTTGCGGTGGATGCCCAGGGCATCGGCACAGGACTGGCTCTGGCCGTCATGTGCACACCAGGCGCGCAGGGTGGTGAGTAACTGGCCACTGCTGTCCTTGGCGCGGATGCGCTGCAACGGCTCCAGCAGCTCGTCCAGCGCGTCGTCGTTACGGTGGCGCCACAGCAGCGCCGGCAGCCGGTAGCGCTGCAGGCTGAGCAATCGTTCGCTGGGCAACACTTCGCGGCCATAGGCCAGCAAGTCACGCACCCGGCGGTAACCACGGCGTAACTGCTCCAGGCTCTGCGCTGCACTGCCCAGGGCCAGTCGCTCAATGTCCCAACCGTGGCGTTGCAGGCGTTCCAGCAGGCGCAGTTCATCCAGTGCCACGCCTGCCGGGCGGCACCACAGCAACGACTGGCGGGCCGGGCTGACGCACCAGCTATCCGGATAACGGCTCATCAACCATGCGGCCAGCGCCTCGGCAGGTGGCCCCGAGGCAATCTCGAACAGGCACGGTATCCGCGGTAGCTGAGGTTTCAAGCCCAACTGACGGGCTTCGTCCAGCAAGCGCGGCGAGTTACCGCTGCCGCCGAGCAATAGCGCCAGCAGGTCGTCACAGCGCTGCCTTCGCCATTGCTGGTCAGCCTGTAAATTGCGTTGGGCCAGCAGCATTTCGGCGGTCATGCGCACCAGCTCGCCATAGGTGCGCACCTGCTGCGGGTCGCCGGTCAGGCCCAACACGCCCATCAGCCGCCCATCGAGCATCAATGGCAGGTTCACGCCGGGCTGCACGCCCTTCAGGCACTTGGCCGCGTCGGTATCCAGTTCGACGATCCGGCCATTGGCCAAGACCAGCTGCGCGCCCTCGTGACGGGTGTTGATGCGCTCCGGCTCACCACTGCCCAGGATCAACCCCTGGCTGTCCATGACATTGACGTTGCAAGGCAAGATGGCCATTGCCCGGTCAACGATATCCTGCGCCAGGTCATGGTCGAGTTCGAACATTGCGGGGTCCTTTAGGTGTTTGGCTTTTGGGCTCGGGCACAGCAGCCTGGGCCAAGCGCTGTGCAAAAGCACAAAGACAGGCTAGCCGCAGTCCCCGAGACTCGTCAGGGCGAGCGCCGGAACAGGCGACGCGGCGAAAACCATAACAACAGAGAACCCGATCATGGCACACAGCCCCGCCCCTGACCAAGGCACGGACACCACCCGCAACGCGCTGTACCGGCGTATCACCTTGCGGCTGATTCCGTTCATTTTCATCTGCTACCTGTTCAACTACCTGGACCGCGTCAACGTCGGCTTTGCCAAGCTGCAGATGCTCGACGCCCTGAAATTCAGCGAAACGGTGTACGGCCTTGGCGCCGGCATCTTCTTCATCGGCTACGTACTGTGCGGCCTGCCGAGCAACCTGGCCCTCAACCGCTTCGGCCCACGGCGCTGGATCGCGCTGATGATGATCGCCTGGGGCAGCCTGTCCACCTGCCTGCTGTTCGTCACCACCCCTACCGAGTTCTACACCCTGCGCCTGCTCACCGGCGCTGCCGAAGCCGGCTTCTTCCCGGGTGTGGTGCTGTACCTCTCGCGCTGGTTCCCGGCGGCCCGGCGCGGCCGCATCATGGCCCTTTTCATGTCGGCGATCCCGGTATCGGGCCTGCTTGGCGGGCCGTTTTCCGGCTGGATCCTCGAACATTTTGCCGCCGGCCAGCACGGCCTGGCCGGCTGGCAGTGGATGTTCCTGATCCAGGGCCTGCCGACCGTGGCCTTGGGCGTACTGGCGGTGTTCCTGCTCAGTGACGGCTACCAGAAAGCCGCCTGGCTGAGCCCGGCTGAACGTCAGCTGATCGCTGCCGACCTGCAGGCCGATGCCGCAAGCAAACCGAGCACCACCAGCGACAGCGTGCTGGCCGTGTTGACCAACCCGCTGATCTGGACCTTCGGCTTCGTCTACTTCTGCATCCAGAGCGGCGTGTACGCGATCAACTTCTGGCTACCCTCGATCATCAAGAGCATGGGCTTCGACAACCCGCTGCTGATCGGCTGGCTCAGCGCCATCCCGTACCTGCTGGCGGGTGTATTCATGATTCTTTGCGGGCGCTCGGCCGACCTGCGCAACGAGCGCCGCTGGCACCTGGTGGTGCCAATGCTGATGGGCGCCGTCGGCCTGCTGATTGCGGTGAACTTCGCCGGCAACCCGAGCATTGCCATTCTTGGCTTGTCGATCGCCACCATGGGCGCGCTTACCGGTTTGCCGATGTTCTGGCCAATGCCGACTGCGCTGCTCAGTGCCGGAGCCGCCGTGGCAGGTCTGGCGATCATCAACTCGGTAGGCCAGATGGCGGGGTTTCTCAGCCCGTACCTGGTCGGGTTCATCAAGGACCAGACCGGCTCAACCGATGCCGCACTGTATTCGCTCGCGGCGTTGATCGTATTGGGTAGCCTGGTGGCCTTGCGTGTAACGCGAGCGGGTTCGCTGAGTACTGCACGGGCGAGTTGAGGCATTCGACGGCTTGCCCACTCCCACAAGCTTCAAGCCTGTGGGAGCGGGCAAGCCTGCAAAGAGGCCCACCCAATCCACACCCTCCACCGATCGTCAGCTCAACGCATCCCCTTCTCGCCCCAGGCGTCAAATGGTTCCAAAGGCCCCTTTGGAGAAGCCCCATGACCCAGTACGCCGTGGCCCGCTTGGCCCAGCTCGACGAACACCGCCCCCTGCGCGTGCAGGCCGGTAGCGAAGAACTCATCCTCGTCCGCCAAGGGGAGCAGGTACACGCTTATCAGGGCAACTGCCCCCATGCCGGGGCCCCACTCGACGAAGGCGTAGTCTGCGGTGGCCTGCTGGTCTGCCCTTGGCACAAAGCTGCGTTCGCCGTTGACGACGGCGTGGTTTGTGAGCCGCCTGCACTCGCCGACCTGCGCCGCTACAAGGCGTGGATCAAGGGCGATGAAGTCTGGGTCGATGACCAGCCCCTGTCGGCAAGCGAACCGCCCAGGCACAGCGATGCCCGCTGTTTCGTGGTGGTCGGCGCCGGTGCCGCCGGCAGCGCCGCCGTCGCCACCCTGCTGGCTCATGGCTTCGCGGGCAGGCTGGTATGGATCGATCAGGAGCGCCAGCCGGCCTACGATCGCACAGCACTGAGCAAATTCGTGATTGCCGGGCAGATGGCGCCCGATGAGGTCCCCGCGCTGCTCGAAGCCGACGCCCTGCGCAAGGGCCAACTGCAGCGCAAGCACGGCAAGGTGCGCACCCTGAACAGCCAGAAGCGCCAGGTCACCCTCGCCGATGGTCAGCAGATCGATTACGACGCCTGCCTGCTGGCAACCGGCGGTAAAGCACTGCGCCCAGACATTCCCGGCGCCGACCTGCCCGGGGTGTTCACCCTCCGCTCACTGGAAGATGCTGCACAGTTGCTCGACGCAGCCGAGCCTGGCCAACCGGTGGTCATCGTCGGTGACGGCTTCATCGGCCTGGAGGCAGCCTCGGCATTGCGCAAGTATGGCGTGCAGGTGCACGTGGTCTCGCGCCACGAAGTCCCTCTGGCCCGACAATTGGGCGAGCGTATCGGGCGCTGCATTCGCGCGCTGCATGAACGAAAAGGCATCACCTTCCACGGCCCCACCGAGGTCGAGCGGATCGAAGGCCAGGACAAGGTCGAAGCGGTGCAACTGGCCAATGGTGAACGGCTGCAGACCCCCTTGGTGCTGTTCGGCACCGGGGTAAAACCCGCCACCGCGTTCCTTCAAGGGGTGCCGCTTGGCGAAGACAAATCGGTGAGGGTCGACGCCGAAATGCGCGCAGCTGACGGTTTGTGGGCCGCAGGTGACATTGCCACCTTCCCGCTCACGGGGCGCCCGGTACGCATCGAGCACTGGCGCCTGGCCCAGCAACACGGGGTGATCGCCGCCGCCAACATGCTTGGCGAACAACGCCGTTATGCCGATGTACCGTTCTTTTGGACCTACCAGCATGGCCGTACCTATGAAGTGCTAGGCCATGCCAGAGACTGGAACCGGATCGAATTCGTCGGTGAGCCGGAAAACGGCGATTTCGTTGCCCTGCAGTGTGTGGATGAACGCGTCGAGGCCGTTATCGCCAAGGGTTACTCCGATGCCATGGCGATGCTGTCGCAACGCCTGAAGCGCCCCTTGAGCCTGCAGGAGGCTTTGGCGCTCATTGGCTGAGGGGTGCCTTTCAATGCATCCCGGTTGTGTGTAAAACAGGCAGGTCAGCCGACTGCATAAGGACCCACGCGCATGATCTACCGCCCCCTCGGCCACAGTGGCCTGCAGGTTTCCGCCCTTACCCTGGGCAGCATGATGTTCGGCGAGCAGACCCGTACCGAGGATGCCCTGCGCATCATCGACAAGGCCTGGGACCAAGGCATCAACTTCATCGACACCGCCGACGTGTACAACGCCGGGCGCTCGGAAGAAATCGTCGGTGAAGCCGTGGCGCGCCATCGCCATGACTGGGTCGTCGCCAGCAAGGTCGGCTTCGGCCCGGCCGACGGCCTGCCTAACCGCAGCGGGTTGTCGCGCAAGCACATCTTCAATGCCGTGGATGCCACGCTGACCCGCATGGACATGGACTACCTGGACATCTACTACCTGCACCGCGAAGACCACAAGGTTCCGCTGGAAGAGACCGTGCAGGCCATTGGCGACTTGTTGCGCCAAGGCAAGATCCGCTACTGGGGGGTGTCCAATTTCCGTGGCTGGCGCATTGCCGAGGTCTGCCATGTTGCCGAGCGCCTTGGTGTGCCCAGGCCGGTAGTCAGCCAGCCGCTGTACAACATCGTCAACCGCCAGGCCGAGCCCGAACAGCTCACTGCCGCCGCCGCCCATGGTCTGGGCGTCGTACCCTTCAGCCCGCTGGCCCGGGGCGTGCTCAGTGGCAAGTATGCGCCGGGCGCGGTGCCGGATGCCGGTAGCCGTGCAGGGCGGCAGGACAAACGCATCATGGAAGTGGAGTGGCGCCAGGAGTCGCTGACCATTGCCCGGCAGATTCAGACGTATGCAGAGGCCAAGGGGGTGGGTATTGTCGAATTCGCCATTGCCTGGGTGTTGAATAACCAATGGGTCAGTTCCGCGATTGTCGGGCCGCGGACCGAGGAGCAGTGGGATACCTATGGCGGCGCATTGGCGGTGAAGATTACCGCGGAGGATGAGGCGTTCATCGATTCGTTGGTAACACCAGGGCATGCGTCCACGCCGGGCTTCAATGACGTGGCGCATTATGTGAGTGGGCGGCTGGCGCGCAGCTGACGCATTGGGGAGCCCTGAGCCGGGCTCCCGGTCCCCCCTTTCCCCAATCACCTCGGTATCGTGCGCACCATTGGTTTTCCACCTCTGGAGCTGCAATGAAACTCTTGCAACCGCTGCAAATCGGCCCACTCACCCTGCCCAACCGCGTATTCATGGCCCCCCTCACCCGCCTGCGCAGCCTGGAGCCGGGTGATGTACCCACCGCGCTGATGGCCGAGTACTACCGTCAGCGCGCCAGTGCTGGCCTGATCATCACTGAAGCCACGCAAATCTCCTTCCAGGCCAAGGGCTATTCTGGCTCGCCCGGCATTCACAGCGCCGAACAGATCGCTGCCTGGAAGCACATCAACCAAGGCATCCATGCCGATGGCGGCCACAGCGCCGTGCAGGTGTGGCACACCGGGCGGGTGTCGCATACCTCGCTGCAACCTGGCGGCGAGGCGCCCGTGGCCCCTTCGGCGCTGCCGGCGGACGCACGCACCACCCTGCGTGACGCGCAAGGCAACCTGACACGCGTGGAAACCTCCGCACCCCGGGCGCTCAGCGAAGCGGAGATCGCTGGCATCGTCGCCGACTTTGGCCAGGCCGCGATCAACGCACGTGAAGCCGGCTTCGATTTCATCGAGTTGCACGCCGCCCACGGTTACCTGCTGCACCAGTTCCTCACCCCCAGTGCCAACCAGCGCGAAGACCGCTACGGCGGCAGCGTTGAAAACCGTGCGCGCATTGTGCTGGAGGCGGTGGACGCGGCCATTGCCAACTGGAGCGCTGACAGGGTCGGTATTCGCGTGTTCCCGTTGGGTGGTTTCAATGGTGTGGACAATGGCGAAGACCAGGAAGCCGCCGGCCTGTACCTGATCCGCGAGCTGGCCAAGCGCAACCTTGCCTACCTGCACCTGTCCGAGCCGGACTGGGCCGGTGGCAAGCCACTGCGTGACGAGTTCCGCCAGGCCATTCGCGCCGCCTACCCCGGGGTGATCATCGCGGCCGGTGCCTATACCGCCGAGAAAGGCGAAGACCTCATCGGGCGGGGTTTGATCGATGCCGTGGCGTTCGGGCGCGCCTACATTGCCAACCCCGACCTGGTGGAGCGTCTGCGGCTGCAAGCGCCGCTGAATGAGCACCGGGCGAAGTTCGATTACGCCAATGGGCCTGAAGGGTATACGGATTATCCGTTCCTGAAGCAGGCTTGATGCAAAAACGGGCGCTCTTGCGGGCGCCCGTTTTTTGTCGTGTCAGCCCAGTTCAGCCAGCGCCTGCGCTGCATAGGCATGTGACCGCTGCCGCGCCAGCGGGTCATGGATGCGGCAGTCGATCATCAGCTCGTCCGCCCCGGTCTGCTCGATCAGCGAGCGCAGCCCTTCCCTCACCCGTTCAGGCCCTCCGGCTACGGTGCAGGCCATCACCTGCTCGAGCACGGCGCGCTCGTGGTCCGGCAAGCGTTCGATGTAACCCTCTTGCGGCTTGGGCAGCAAGCCAAAGCGCCCGACATGCAGGTCCAGCATCCACTTGCGGTGGGAGCTGGCCAGGTAGTCCGCCTCAGCATCGCTGGCAGCGGCGAACAGGTTCATGCCAACCATCACATAGGGTTTGGCCAGTTGCGCGGAAGGCTGGAAGTTGGCGCGGTAATGGGCAATGGCCTGCAGCAGGTAACGCGGGGCAAAGTGCGAGGCGAAGGCATAAGGCAGGCCCAGCTTCGCCGCCAGGTCAGCACCGAACAGGCTGGAACCAAGGATCCACACCGGCACATCGTGCGCACCCGGTACGCCGCGCACCCGGCGTTTGCCGTTGTCCGCCAGGTAATCACGCAGCTCGGCGATGTCCTGGCTGAAATCACGCTCTGGCGCGGCGCCGCGCAATGCACGCACGGTCGGCCCGGACGTGCCTGGTGCACGGCCCAGGCCCAGGTCGATACGGCCCGGGTGCAATGTATCGAGGGTGCCAAACTGTTCGGCCACCACCAACGGCGCATGGTTGGGCAGCATGATGCCGCCAGCACCCACACGAATATGTCGGGTGGCGTTGGCGATTTCGTTGATCACCAGCGACGTGGCAGCCGAGCCAATGCCCGGCATGTCATGGTGCTCGGCGATCCAGTAGCGGCTGTAGTGCTGTTGCTCGACATGCCGCGCCAGCTGGCGGGATTCTTCGATCGCGTCGGCGAAGGTCTTGCCTTCGCCGATCATGACCAGATCCAGTACGGACAGTGCAGTCATGGGGTCTCCAGAGGGATTATCAGTGGCTGCCAGTTTCCATGCTGCGCCGCCAGCGATAAACCCGGTTTCAGGCCCGGCATAGGGGCCTGGCATTCCCCAATCAGTATTCCCAAGGCACGCCCGGCTCCCAGCTGGCCACCAACAAGTCGATGAAGCCGCGTACCCGAGGGGACAGGTGGCGCTTGCTTGGGTAGACGATGCGAATGGGGTCTGCCGGGGGGCGGTAAGCGTGCAGTACTTCCACCAGATTGCCAGCGCGCAGGTCGTCACCGGTGATATAGGTAGGCAGGTGAATCAGGCCAAAACCGGCCCGAGCGCCGTCAAGCATGGCCTCGGAACTGTCGATGTTCAGCCGCCCGGGATCTTCGCACAGGTGCAGCCCCGCTTCTGTGTGAAAGCGCCAGGGCATGGCCTTCTCGCCCGCCAGGAAGGCGATCTTGTCATGGCCATAGAGGTCGCCGGGCATCTGCGGTACACCGCGCTTCTCCAGGTACGCAGGCGATGCACAGGTCACGAACTGCTGCCAGGCGACGGTGCGCGTCAGCAATTGCGAATCTTCCTTAGGTGCACCGATGCGCACGGCGACGTCCACACCCTCTTCGACCAGATCAACGAAACGGTCGGTGAAGCGGATATCCGCCCGCAGTTCGGGCCATTGCTTGAGGTACTGGTCGAGGACCGGCAGGACATGGCGCTGCCCGAGCGACAGCGGTGCGGTCAGGCGCAGGGTGCCAGTGGGCTTGCCCCGGCGCAGGGCCATGGTGCTTTCGACCTCGTCCAGGTCATCCAGAATCTGCCGCCAGCGCTCGAACGCCACCAGGCCTTCATCGGTCAGGCTCAGCTTGCGCGTAGTGCGGTTGAGCAGGCGCACCGCCATGCGGGCTTCCAGGCGGGCGATGCTCTTGCCCACCGCTGAACGCGTCAGGCCCAGGCTGGTAGCCGCAGCGGTGAAGCTGCCGGCCTTCGCGACGCTGACGAAAGCGGCGATGTCGCCGAAGCGGTTGGGTTCCATGGTGTTTTCCTGACGCTGATCGAACCGCCATAGATGGGTGCAATTTCAGGCAATGCAAGGTTCCTGATCTAGTGGGGCTGCCTTGCAGCTTCCGTTTGCCCGAGGTAGCGATCGGTCCAGTTCGCCAGCGGCAGCGGCGGCTGCTGGTCGACAATGCGTCGCCAGATAAGCATCAGCTCTTGAGCGTTGAACAGCGAGCCAGGCCCGCTGCCTCGCCACGGCGAAGGCACACCGACCATCCACTGCCCTTGATGATCGCGCTGAGCCATGTTGAAGCGAAAGGTGTAATTCCCCGGGATCCCCATGCGCAGGTCGGTGACCACCAGTGCGTCGCCAATCTGGTCATAACGCAGCCAGTCATCGGTGAACCAGCGCAAGCGCTGGTGCAACGGGTCATTGTTCAGTGCTTGCGCCAGTTCCAGGTTGCGCGACAAGCGTTGCATTTCGGGTGGTTGCTGGTCGAGCATGCTGCTGATGCCCTCGTAGTAATCGCCATCCGGGGCCTTGGCCAACACCCGCCAGACCAGGCTGTTGAATGCCATCGGCACGGCACGCACCTCGCTCACGACGATACCTTGCTGGTCCAGTGCCGACTGGAAGCGCTGTTCGGCAGCCATGCGCCCCGCCAGGCCGAAACCCAGGTAGCAGGTACTGAACACCAGGGCCATGGTCAGCAGGCGGGTAGCCCTGCGGGTCACGCCCTTCATGAGGGTGAAGACCACCGCAGCCAGCAGCGGCACGGTGTAGACCGGGTCGATAATGAACACCGCCGCCCAGCTTTCCGGGGTGGTGTGCAAAGGCCAGAACAACTGCGTGCCGTAAACCGTAAAGGCGTCGAGCACCGGATGGGTTACCAATACCAGCCAGAACGCCAAAAAAAGCCTGGGCAAGGTATACCCCTTGCCGGGCCAGCGCCTGTTGACCAGCCAGGCCAACAGCAAGGCCAGGCCGGTGAGCACGAACAACGAGTGGGAGAAGCCGCGATGATAAGTCATCTGCGACACCGGGTCGGCATAGCGAATGATCACATCCAGGTCCGGCAGCGTGCCCAGTGCTGCACCATACAGCAACGAGCGTCGGCCCTGGATGCGCCCGAGCACGGTCCCTTGCAGCGCCGCGCCAAGTACGGCTTGGGTGATGGAGTCCAAGGTGGGGATTCCTGAAAGAGTCGTTTCCGCACGCTACCCTCATACACCCCTGATGCGCAATTCTCCTGGAAGGCTCAGAACAACTGCCAGGTGTACACCAGCGTCAGGCGGTTCTCGTCGATATCACTGCGGTAGTTGGAGCGCGCCATGGCGTTCCTCACCCGAATCCCCAACCCTTTCAGTGCCCCGCTCTGCACCGCATAGCCGATATCCAGATCACGCTCGCGATCACGCCCCTCGTAACCCAGCCCGGTGTCGACATTGTTACCGGTTATGTAGCGCACGGTCGCTGTCAGGCCCGGCACGCCCATGGCGGCGAAGTTGTAGTCGTAGCGCACCTGATACGAGCGTTCATCGGTGTAGGCAAACTCATAGGTCGGCACCTCGTTGCCCAGCGGCGAGATGTTGGCGAATACCCGTGGGAACGGGCTATCGCCATAAATGCCCTGGTAGCCGGCGTGGAAGCTGTGCCCGCCATGCCGGGCAGTGAACAGCGAGAAGAACGCCTGGTTGTCGATGTTGCCCAGCAGCGCATCGCCTTGCTCACGCGCGGTGAAATAACCCAGGTTGGCGCTGAGTACCCAGTCCCCGACGGGTTTGCTGTGCTTCAGGCCAACGAAACCTTGTTGGTAGATGTCCTCCAGCTGACCGTACCAAAGGCTGACGCTGCTCTGGTTGGCATTGAACGCATAGTCCCCTCCCACATAGTTGAACGCGTCGCTTTCGGCCTGTCGCATCGGCACATGGCCGAGCATCGCGTTCATCTTGCCGTCGCCACCTTCGTTGCGCAGGTGGGTGCTTTTCAAGTGCCCGGCCTGCATAGTCAGCCCGTCGATTTCCGACGAACTCAAACTCAGGCCCTGATAGGTGGGTGGCAACAGGCGAATATCACTGAAAGTCAGCACCGGCAGGTTCGGTTGCAGTTCACCTGCACGCAGTTCGGTTTTTGATATCCGCGCCTTGAAGGTCGGCGCCAGGCGGCTGTACTCATCGGCAGCACGGCCGTCGCCATGCACCGGCAACAGGCCGGTGTTGGTGCGGTCTGGACTGCTGTCCAGCTTGATGCCCAGCAAGCCCAGGGCGTCCACGCCAAAACCGACCGGGCCCGGGGTGTAGCCACTTTTGAAGTCGAGGATGAAACCCTGGGCCCACTCCTCGGCCTTGGACTGTTTGTTGGCCCCGACAATGTCGGAAAAATCGCGGCTGAAATAGTAGTTACGGGCACTCAGGGTGGCCTTCGAGTCCTCGAAGAAGCCGCCTTCGGCAGCCAGCAGTGGCTGGCTGAGCAGTGTCAGGCCCAGGGCAACGCAAGGGGTGTGGTTCATTCCGAAGCTCTCTTGATCTTGTTTTTATGGGTAAAGCGTTGGAAACACGGCAGTTCATGGGGTACGGCGCATCACCTCCCGGGCACCTGGTTGGCGCAGCCTCAGCAGCGCGTGTGCCAGCAGGCCGAACAGCAGCCCCCAGAACGCCGCCGACAGGCCCAGGAAAGCCACCCCCGAAGCGGTGACCAAGAAGGTGAATAGCCCGGCGTCGCGCTCGGCCGGTTCTGCCAGGCTGCGGACCAAGGCTTCGCTGATGGCGCCATACAGCGCCAAACCGGCCAGGGCCGCGATCAGGACGGCGGGAAAGGCGGCGAACAGTGACATCAAGGTGGCCCCGGCGATGCCCAGTAACAGGTACAACGCACTGCCAGCCACCGCGGCCACATAGCGCCGTTGCGGGTTTTCATGGGCTTCATGGCCGGTGCACAGGCTGGCGGTAACCGCCGCCAGGTTCAGCCCGTGGCAACCGAACGGCGCCAGAAGCGCCCCAGCCAGGGCACTGGCGCTGATCAGCGGGCTGGCCGGCGTCGGGTAGCCAGCGTTGCGCAGTACCGCCATACCCGGCATGAATTGCCCGGTCAGCGCCACCAGTACCATCGGCAGCGCCAGGCTGAATACCGCCGCCAGGCTGAACTGGGGGGTGATCCACTGGGGTGAGGCCAGTTCCAGCACCAGTGCCTCGCTGCGCAACGTACCGCCGGCCACGGTCACCAGCATGCCCACGCCCAGCACCGCAGCCACGGCATAGCGCGGCTGCACCCGACGCATCAGCACGTAGGTGACGAACATCGCCAGTACCAGCAGCGGTTGCACCGGCAAGGCGCGGAACACCTCGATGCCAAAACTGAACAGGATCCCGGCCTGCATACCGGCAGCGATAGAACCCGGCAGGCGCGCGATGATGCGGTCGAAGGCCCCGCTGATACCGATCAGCAGCAGGACCAGGTTGGCCACCAGGTAGGCGCCCACGGCCTGCGCCAGGCCCAGTTGCGGCAAGGCGGTGACCAACAGCGCCGACCCCGGGATCGACCAGGCGATCACTACCGGCACGCGGTAGCGCAGGCTGAGCAGCGCACCGAGCACCGCACTGCCCATGGACACGGCCCAGACCCAGGATGACAACTGCTGGTGCGACAGGCCGGCCGCTTCGGCGGCGTGGAAAATGATCACCAACGGGCCGGCGTAGGAGATCGTCGTGGCAATGCTGCCGGCGACGATGGCCGACACAGAGCAGTCCTTGATCAGCGTTTTCATGAAGCTTCTCGCAAGCCAGCGGCCGGCCTTTGTGGCGGGCTCTTGTTTGGGTGTTGGCTGCTTCGCGGGCTTGCCCGCTCCCACAACGACTGCACAGGCTTCACCTGTGGGAGCGGGCATGCCCGCGAAACAGCCCACTCGGTGGATCAGGCCTCCTGCAAAGCCCGCGGCCGCCCGCTGCGTTGCTCATCGGCACCGCCCTGGGCCTGCTGCAACTGGAAATCGAACTTCAGCTCGGCATGCCGACCCTCCGGCCCTTCGACGAACACCACCTCCCCGACCAGCCCGTCCCGTGTGGCATAGGCAAAGTCATCCCACAGGTACTTGTCCCCCGACAGGTTTATCTGCGTGGTCAGGTGCCGGTACCCGGGCGCCGAGATAAAGAAGTGCACATGCGCCGGGCGCTGGCCATGACGGCCCAGCAGGTCCAGGCACTCCTGGGTTGGCCCCTGCGGGTCGCAGCCATAACCCGATGGCACGATGGAGCGCGCGCGGTAGCGCCCTTGGGCATCGGTAACGATGCGCCGACGCAGGTTGTACGCCGACTGGCTTGGGTCGAAGAACGAATAGGTACCACGGGTATTGGCATGCCACAGGTCGACCGTGGCACCCGGCAGCGGGTGTCCGTGCGGGTCCAGCACCTGGCCTTCCAGGAACATCACCGTGGCCACGCCCTCCTCGCTGCCGTCGTCCATGCGCACTTCACCTTGGGCAATCGGTGCGCCAGCCACGTACAACGGGCCTTCGATGGTGCGTGGGGTACCGCCAACGCGCCCTGCCTCCTGGTCCTTGGCATCCTGCAGCAGGTCGAGGAAGTGTTCGATGCCCAGCCCCGCCACCAGCAACCCGGCCTCGCCGCGACCGCCCAGGCGGTTGAGGTAGTCGACAGCGTGCCAGAACTCGTCTTCGCTGATGTCCAGGTCTTCGATCAGCCGCGCGGTATCCTGCAGCAGGCGCTGCACGATGCGTTTGAGGCGTGGGTTGCCGGCCGCATTACCAAAGCCTGCGGCCTCCTCGAAGAACTGCTGTACCTCGGCAGTATGGGAAATGTTCACGGTCATGGGGGTTACCTCGTCTTGTTCTGTTCGGTTCAGGCCTGCGCCGCCAGGGCCTGGGCGTGGCGCCGACCACTGGCCAGGTGCACGGCCATGGCCAGCGCGGCGATGGCGCCAGGAATGGCGAAGGCGATGAAATTGAGTTGAAGTGGCAGGTTGATGCCCATCAGCGCACCGCCCAGCAGCGGGCCGACGATGGCGCCATTACGGCCGATGCCCGAGGCCCAGCCCAGGCCGGTAGAGCGCACCGACAGGCCGTACATCTGCGCAGCGCCGGCGTACAGCAGAATCTGCGTACCAATGGTGGTGGCGCCGGCAATGAAGATCAGCAGGTACAGCACCGGCATCGGGCTGTTTACCCCCAGCAGGCTGATCGACAATGCGGCGGCAATGAAGAACGCCACCTTCACCTTGACCAGGTTGTAGCGGTCGCCCAGCCAGCCGCCGAGGATTGCCCCAGCCATGCCGCCAAAGTTCAGTGCCAGCAGGAATGACAGGCTTGAGCCCAGGCTGTAGCCGGCGTTGGCCATCAGCTTTGGCAGCCAGGAACTCAGTGCGTAGACCATCAGCAGGCAGCAGAAGAACGCAACCCACAACGCCAGGGTGCGAATCGCCAGGCCATTGCGGAACAGTTCCAGCACCGAAGCGCCGCTGCCTTTGCGGTCGGCCGCCTGAAGCACATCATCGGCCTGGACATCGCAGTCCGGGTCCAGCCGTTTGAGCAATGTGCGTGCTTCCTCGATACGGCCTTGGCGCACCAGGAAGCCGATGGATTCAGGCAAGTAGTAAAGAATCACTGGTAACAGCAGCAGAGGCACCGCTGCGGCGAAGAACATCGACTCCCAGCCAAAACGCGGCAGCATGAAGATGCCGACACCTGCCGACAGCATGCCGCCCAGCGAATAACCACTGAACATGATCGCCACCAGCGTGCTGCGCAGGCGCTTGGGCGCGTATTCGTTCATCAGTGCCACGGCGTTGGGCATCAGGCCGCCACAGCCCAGGCCGGCGATGAAGCGGTAGATGCCAAACTCGCTCGGGCTGCTGGCAAAGCCGTTGAGAATGGTCGCCCCCGAGAACAAGGCGAAACAGATGGCAATGCCCTTCTTGCGCCCGATGCGGTCGGCCAGGCTGCCGAAGGCCAGGGCGCCGAACATCATGCCGAACAGCGCATAGCTGCCCAGTGCACCAGCCTGCAACGGGGTCAGGCCCCACTCTTTCATGATGACCGGCAGTACCACACCGTAGATGAACAGGTCATAGCCGTCGAAAATCAGCAGCAGGCCGCACCAGGCCATGACCATCCAGTGAAACGGGGAAAAGCGCGCATTGTCGATGATCGGGTGTACATCAAGGGTTCGCATGGCATCTGTCGCTCTTGTTTTTGTTTTGGAAGAAAACTTTTGCCTTGAGGTTGCAGTTCAGCCGAGGTCGCCGCCCCCAACCGGCAAGGTCACGCCGGTGATGTACGAGGCTTCGTCGGACGCGAGGAACAGAATGGCCCCCACCTGCTCGTCGATGCTGCCGTAGCGGTGCATCAGGCTGCTGTCGAGGGTCTGGTCGACGATCTGCTGGTACCAGCGCTTTTCCTGCTCGGTTTGCGCTGCACTGTTGCGCGGTACCCGCCGGGGCGGTGCTTCGGTGCCGCCGGGCGCAGTGGCGTTGACGCGGATGCCACGGCCAGCCGTTTCGAAGGCCAGGCAGGCGGTGAGCGCATTGACGCCGCCTTTGGCCGCGCCATAGGGCACACGGTTGACGCCACGGGTGGCGATGGACGAAACGTTGACGATGACGCCGCTGCCACGCTCAAGCATGTAGGGCAGCGCGGCATGGCAGCACCACAGTGTCGGGAATAGCGAACGGCGCACTTCGGCCTCGATCTGCTCGACATCGTAGTGCTCGAAAGGCTTGGCCCAGATGGTGCCGCCGACGTTGTTGACCAAGATGTCGAGGCGGCCGAAGGTTTCCACCGCACTGGCCATGACCCGGGCGCAGTCGGTGTGTTGCTCCAGGTCGGCGGTGAGGGTAAGCATGCCTTCACCCGCCAGCTCGTGGACCAGTTCAGAACGGTCTACGGCCACCACTTGCGCACCTTCGGCCTTCAGCCGCCAGCACACGCCACGGCCGATGCCTTGTGCAGCGCCGGTGACCAGGGCGACCTTGCCTTGGAATCTGTTGTTCATATGCAAATCTCCAGTTCGCGAGAGACCCTGTGGCTGCAACTGTCTTGCTCAAAGCCTGAAAGGCTGCGCGATCACTGTGGGAGCGGGCTTGCCCGCGAACACGGGCGAAGCCCGTGCCATCCACCGCGCAACCTGCTTCGCGGGCTCGCCCGCTCCCACAGGGTCGGCGTATTGCTTTGAATCAGAGGGGGCTGTCAGGCCGCAGCCGCAAACTTCTCGTAGTAGAAGTTGGCCGGGGTAATGCCCTGTTCGCGCACGTACTGGCTGACCGCTTCCACCATGGGTGGCGGGCCGCACAGGTACACATCCACATCGCCGTCATTGAGGTGGCGTGGCTCGATGTGCTGGGTGACATAGCCCTTCTGCGGGTACTGGCTGTCCGGGTTGGCGACGCAGGCGCTGTAGGTGAAATTGGGGATGCGTGCCGCCAGCGCTTGCAGGCGGTCGAGCTCGACCAGGTCGAAGTCGTTGGTCACGCCGTAGATCAGGTGCAACGGGTGCTCACTGCCCTGCTCGGCGATCTTTTCCAGCATCGCGGTGAAGGGTGCCAGCCCGGTACCACCGGCCAACAGCAACAGCGGGCGCTGGATCGGCCGCAGGTAGAAGCTGCCCAACGGCCCGGCCAGGCTCAGGCTGTCGCCGGCTTTGGCAAGGTTGGTCAGGAAGCTGCTCATCAGCCCACCCGGTACGTTGCGGATCAGGAAGCTGACTTCGCCGTCCTTCTGCAGCGAGCTGAACGAGTAGGCCCGGCTCTGCTCGCTGCCCGGCACCTTGAGGTTGACATACTGCCCCGGCAGGAAGGCCAGACGGCTCAGGGCCTCACCCTTGATCGACAGGGCAATGGTGCTGACCGACAGCTGGCGAACATCGCTGATGGCGGCCTCGAAACTGGCCTGCTCGGTCTTGCACAGTTGCGACGAAGCCGGGATGCGGATGACGCAGTCGCTTTCGGCGCGCATCTGGCACGTCAGCACGTAGCCTTCGGCGATTTCGTCTTCGCTCAAGGCGTCTTCGATGAAGTTGTCGCCAAGGTCATAACGACCGGACTCAGCCTTGCACTTGCAGGTCCCGCAAGCGCCGTCACGGCAGTCCAGCGGAATGTTTATGCCTTGGCGGTAAGCGGCGTCGGCCACGGTTTCCTGACCGGTGGCTTCAATGAAACGGGTAACCCCGTCTTCGAAATTCAGTGCGATCTGGTAGCTCATGTTGCACCTCGCGGGCGAGCCGGGCCACGGCGCATCACAAGACGCACCGGGCAATGCTCGCAAAACCCTGTATCAGATGTGGTAGATGTCGATGACCTGGCGGACGTAGTCGTTCTTCAGCACCACCTTCTTGGCCTTGATCAGCGGCTGCTCGCCGCGCAAGTCGAGGGTGTAGAAGCTGGTGCCGAAGTAACTGTCGGTGGTCTTGTAGCGGAAGCTCAGGGTGTGCCAGTTGAAGCGCACCTGGCAGCTGCCCTCGCCCTGCTCGACGATCTCGATGTTGCTGATGTTGTGCGAGGTGCGGGTGTCGGGCACGGTCGCACTGGAGCGCTCGGTCTTGATGCGGAACACGCGGTCTTCCAGGCCGCCACGGTTGCCGTACCAGATCAGCGAGATTTCGCTTTGTGGGTCTTCGGTGAGGGTGTCGTCATCGTCCCAGCTCGGCATCCAGAAGCTGGCATCGCTGGCGTACAGTTCCAGCCACTGGTCCCACTGGGCATCGTCCAGGTAGCGTGCTTCGCGGTACAGGAAGTCGCGCACGGTGTCATACAAGCTCATTGCACGGCCTCCACGGGGATCAGCTGCTGTTCGTCCTTGAGGGCCTGGATCATGGTGTCTTGCCAGTACTTGTGCTGCAGCACGAACAGGCCTTCATCCTCGGTGCGCACGCCCGACAGCAGGGGTTTGAGTTCAATCTCCTTGGCCGCCTCATCGGCGCCTTCGACCCAGTGTTTCGCGCCGCGAGACATGTCGTTCCAGCCGGTGCCGCCGCCATAGCCGGTCTGGCACGAGCGGAATTCTTCCAGGTCGTCCGGGGTGGCCATGCCGCTGACGTTGAAGAAGTCTTCGTACTGGCGGATACGCTTGGCGCGAGCATCGGCGCTCTCGCCTTTCGGCGCGATGCAGTAGATGGTGATTTCGGTCTTGTTCACCGAAATCGGCCGGGCAACGCGGATCTGCGAGCTGAACTGGTCCATCAGGTACACGTTGGGGTACAGGCACAGGTTGCGCGAGTTTTCGATCATCCAGTCGGCGCGCGCCTGGCCGAAATCGGCGGCCAGTTGGTCGCGGCGCTCATAGGCCGGGCGGTCTTCCGGGTTGGCCCAACGGGTCCACAGCAGCAGGTGGCCGTGGTCGAAGGAATAGAAACCGCCGCCCTGCTTGGCCCAGGCGCCAGCACTCATGGTCTTGATCTCGTCACCCGCCTCGCGCTGCTTGCGCTGGTTCTGGGTGGCGGCGTAGTTCCAGTGCACGGAGCTTACGTGGTAGCCGTCAGCGCCGTTTTCGGCGGTGAGCTTCCAGTTGCCTTCGTAAATGTACGAGCTGGCACCGCGCAGCACTTCCAGGCCTTCAGGCGACTGATCGACGATCATGTCGATGATCTTCGCTGACTCGCCCAGGTGCTCGACCAGCGGTTTCACGTCGGCGTTCAGGCTGCCGAACAAAAAGCCCCGGTACGACTCGAAGCGTGCCACCTTGGTCAGGTCGTGGGAGCCGTCGCAGTTGAAGCTGTCGGGGTAGCCGGCGTTGCTCGGGTCTTTCACCTTCAGCAGTTTGCCGCTGTTGTTGAACGTCCAGCCGTGGAACGGGCAGGTGTAGCTGGAACGGTTGCCGCGCTTGTGCCGGCACAGCATGGCACCGCGGTGGCTGCAGGCGTTGAGGAAGGCATTGAGCTCACCGTCCTTGTTGCGCGCGATGAAAATCGGCTGGCGCCCCATGGTCAGGGTGAGGAAGTCATTCTTCTCGGGGATCTGGCTTTCGTGGGCCAGGTAGATCCAGTTGCCCTCGAAGATGTGTTTCATCTCCAGGTCAAACAGGCGTGGGTCGGTGAACATCTCGCGCTTGCAGCGGTAGACGCCCTTTTCACGGTCGTCCTCAAGCATGGCATTGAGGTAGTCGAATCCCAGGGACATGGCCAGGGTCTCCCTTGTTATTGTTTAGACCTGGTCAGGTTAGAGGCTGGGATTGGGTCGCAATATCCGGTTTGTGCGGGGTGCTATCCGTTTTGTGCAGGTTGAGGTGACAGGTTCAAGCGTCTCTTCGCGGGCGTACCCGCGAGAGACCGGTACGGTTTAACGCCGGTTGCGCAAGGTTTCGGACGGCAATTCGCCAAACTGCTGTCGATACACCTCGGAAAAACGCCCGAGGTGCAGAAAACCATAATCCATGGCCAGTTCGGTCACGCTACGTACCGAGCAACTGGCATCGCCCAGGCAGGCACGCACCTGTTCCAGCTTGCGTTGTCGTACGTACTGCTTGGGTGTGGTCTGCAGGTGCCGGTCGAACAGCGCATACAACGAGCGCAGGCTCATGCACGCCTGCTCCGCCAGTGCCTCCGCTGTCAGCTCGAACTTAAGGTTGCGATCGATGTAGTCGATGATCCGCTCCAGGCTTGCACCCGGTGAGCTGAGGCTCTCGCGGCGGATATTGGTGCTCATCAGGGTCAGCAGCTTGCTGGCGACAATCTGACTGTAATGGCCCTGCACCCTGGGCAGCGAATCGCTCACTTCCGCCTCATGACAAACCATGGCCAGCAGGTTCACGAAGCCATCCAGTTCATCCAGCCGATAATGGTTGCGCAAGAAGCGCACACCGCCATCGGGCCTTTGCCAGCGCTGTTCATCGCAGATCGAGTCCAGCAGCCGGGTTGGCACCTTGAGGATGAACTTCTCGCAGTCTTCTGAGTAAGTCAGGTCAACCGGGTCGTCCGGGTTGATCAGCAGCAATTCGCCCGGCACCAGGTGCTGCTCGCGCTTGTGCCCGCGCCACAGGCAGTTGCCATTGAGCAAGACTTGCAGGTGGTAGATGGTTTCCAGCGCGGGCGACGTCACGCGAACACTGCCGCCATAGCTGATACGGCACAGGTCGAGCTCGGCGAACTTGCGATGGCTGAGGCTGGCCTGGGGGTGGGTGGTGCGGGACAGACCGATGCAATGCTGGCCTACATGCTGGTTCACATAATCGGACACAGCGTAAGGGTCGGCGTGGTGAAACACGCTACTGCGCTCGCTCAGCAGGCGGCTTTCCATAGGCAAGGCACTCGGTATCGTTATTGTTCTGGTCGCCGCGCCCTACCGCCTTGTGGGCTGTGGTTGCGGTCATCACGGTCATTCTATCGGGCTGGCAGCGCGTAGCAGGGGCAGGCGACAGCCGGCGGACAGGGACACTACAGCAAAAAGGCGGGGGTTGGGCAATGCAACGATGGGATTGGCTGGGCGGATAGCGGACAGGTCAGGCGTCATACGTGTTCGTTTATCGAACAGTATCTTCCGGTACTCGCGTGGCCTGCACATGGTGGCGGACCAAACGCTCCTGCAACGACCGTCATTCACTGCACCGGCAGGAAGTTCATCAGCAACAGGCTCTGCGCGTAATTCAAGCCTATGCGCCGATAACGTTCATCCAGCAACTCGGCCAGCAAATCCAGCCGCGCGACGATCTTGCCGAACTCAACGGCAAAACTCAGGTTGCTGCCCTCCTCCGAGATCTCGTTCGAGAACAGCAGCAACACCCCATTGGCATCTTGCCGCTGGCTGAGCATCCATGTTGCCTTCTCGATATTGCGCGCGGCGTTGTTGACGAACAGGGGGTCGATGGTATCGGTCATGTAGAACTCGGTACGCCCGCCATGCGCGGTGATCAGCATGCTGCCAATGGCGTAGATGAAGGCGCCGACCCGGTCCCCACGAAACTCTGGGCTCAGGGCGTAGCTCAATGCCGCCAGGTCACGGCGGTTGCCCAGTTGTGGCAACGGCCGGCGCTGTTCGATGGCAATGCGGATCTGTCGCTCGGCGGTGGCGGCGTCCAGGTAGCCAGACATCTTCCACTGGCTGGGGTTGCGCAGGTACAGCTTGTTCATCAGCAGGTACAGGCTTTGCAGGTTGTCGCGCATCGACAGCGTGGCCAGGCGGTCGACGCTGGTCTGAAACAGCTCGCTGGGTTTACCGTTGCCGAGCTGGTTGACCATGTCACGGCCCTGCTGCTGCGTACAGGCGCACAGGCATGCCAGGGCACTTGTCAGAAGCAGGCGGGGGAGGAAATTCGGGTAGCTTGCAACCATCGGCACCGGGTCGATATTCGGCGGCTGCGCCGGGAGTCAGCGCGGCCTGGCCAAGCATAGAGCCCGAAAATGGGAAAAAGTGCGGTGGCTGGAGAGAATGCAAACCTGTGGCGGCCTCTTCGCGGGTGAACCCGCCCCCCCCCAAGAAGGGACTCGCCCGCGAAGAGGCCAGGGCCGACGAGCCCGGATCACATGGCGTGGCGCAGCATCTCCAGCACCTGCGCATGCAGCGCAGGGTCACCACAGGCCACCACGCACCCGCCATCCTGCGCCGAACTGCCATCCCACGCCGTGATCACGCCACCCGCCCCTTCGATGATCGGCATCAGCGCCTGTACGTCATACGGCTGAAGGCTCGCTTCGACAATCACGTCGACAAAGCCCGAGGCCAGCATGCAGTAGGCATAGCAATCACCGCCATATCGCATCAACCGCGCCTTGCCGGCGACCGCTTCGAATGCCGCCTTGCGCTCGGCGGTGTCGAACATGTCCGGCGTGGTGCACATCAGCGTGGCGGCAGATAGGTCGGTGCAGGCACGTGTCTTCAGGGGCGTGCCACTGCGCCAGGCGCCTGCCGGGGTACCCACGAAACGTTCGCCGGTGAACGGCTGGTTCATCACCCCCACCACGGGTTGTGTGCCATCATTCAGGGCAATCAAGGTGCCCCACAGCGGCAAGCCGGTAATGAACGCCCGGGTGCCGTCGATCGGGTCGAGCACCCAGGTCAACGGGCTGCTGCCCACTGCAACGCCGGCCTCTTCGCCAAGAATGCCGTGCTCGGGGTAACGTGCCTGGATCAACTCACGCATGGCGTCTTCAGCGGCCTTGTCGGCCACGGTCACCGGGTCGTACAGACGCCCGCCCTTGTCCTCGACATCCAGGCTGGCGCGGAAGTACGGCGCGATCGCTGCAGCGGCAGCATCGGCCAATTGCTCGGCAAAGGCGCGATACTCAACGATCTGTTCAGCACTCAGGGACATGGGACGGGCCTCGTGACAATGATGGGGCACGCATCATACCCGACACATCGCCCCGGTGTACGCTGCGGCAGTCTAGACTGAACATGATCAGGTCACCGGGGGGCTGCCACACGTGGAGGTGTGCGATGAGCCAGTTCAAACGTCTGTTCGTCATGCTCGGCCCGCAAATGCGTCATACGCCTGCGCTGCAACGCGCGGCGGCGTTGGCAGAGTCCAGCGGTGCCCTGCTGGATATCAATGTGTTCGTCGACGACGTCGACACCTTTGGCTTGATGAGCGATGGTCGTGAGCGTGAGCGGCTGCTCAGCGACAACCGCCAATGGCTGGCGGATGAGGCCGAACAGCTGAGCGATGCCGGTGTGGACGTGTCCACCGAGCTGTTGTTGACCCGCGACCCGCTGGGCAGCGTACTGGAACGGGTCGAACGGCTGGGCTGCGATCTGTTGGTCAAGGACGTACAGCACGAGCCCGTACTCAAACGCCTGCTGGTCACGCCGCTGGACTGGCAGTTGCTCAAGGACAGCCCGGTCGCCGTGCATCTGGTCAGCGACATTCGCCTACCCCTGCCACGGCAGATCGCCGCCGCGGTGGACCTGAACAGCCATGGCGCTGGCGAGCACCTGGACGAGCAGGTCATCCACTGCGCCCATGACCTGGCCCTGCAGTGCAACGCCGAACTGCACCTGCTGCATGTGTGCGACGCAGCCAAGACCCACATCGCCGACTTCGGCGCCGGTACGGTCACCATGCCCGGCTTCGACAGCAGTGTGCGAACCGCGCAGCGAGCGGCGTTCAACCGCCTGGGCGACCATCACCAGATCCCGCTGGAGCGCCGACACTTCCTCGAAGGGGCTGCGATCAGGGCCATTGCCCAGTTCGTCGGCCACAACCGGGTGGACGTGATCGTCATGGGCAGCCACCGGCATGACGCCATGCAGACATTCCTGGGCGGGACAACGGCGCATGTGCTGGAACACCCGCTGTGCAATGTGTTGGCGATCAAGGCTGTTCGCTGAGCTTCAGCAGGCTGCCCAGGGGCCAGGCAGGAATAACCTTGTACTGCGAAGAGGCACTTCCAGCCACGGAGCAGCTCCTAACCTGTCAGCCCCTTCGCAGTGCCTGCAGGCACTGTTGTCACTGACACTTCATCTCCCTTGGTTTCTGGTACACCAGTGCCACTCAAAATTAATGCATTTGATAATGATTCGTAGTATGTTCGCGGCATTTCCCGACCCAGCCCTTAGCGCCTTATTCAAGGACCGTACCGTCGATGCGCCGCACGTTCGTTTCGCTTTGTGTGCTTCATGCTGTCTCCCCGCTGGCCTTTGCCGAGCCTGAAACGCTCAGCGACCCTAACCAGATAGAACTCCAGGCCCTGAGCATCACCAGTACTGCCGACAGCGAACGCGCCGACGGCCCGGTCGAAGGCTACAAGGCCACCCGCTCGGCCAGTGCCACCCGCACCGACACGGCGCTGCACGAAACCCCGCAATCGGTCAGCGTGGTGCCCAAGGATGTGCTGGTAGACACGGGCGCCACGCGCCTGCAGGACGGCCTGGACTACGCCGGGGGTGTCGGCCGCGCCAACAACTTCGGCGGCCAGGGCCTGACAACGTTCACCGTGCGTGGCTTCACGACCGGGGAGTTCTATCGCAACGGCTTTCCGATCAACCGCGGTTACCCCAATGCTCCGGATGCCAACACCGTCGAGCGCCTGGAGGTCATCCGTGGCCCGGCCAGCAGCCTGTACGGCCGTGGCGACCCCGGCGGTACGTTCAACGTGGTCAGCAAGCAGCCGTTGCCCGAGTCCAAGGTCACCCTTGGCAGCCAGTTCGACGACCAGGGCATGCACCGTGCCACCCTTGATGCCACCGGGCCGCTGAGCCAGGACGGCTCGCTGGCCTACCGCCTGAACGTACTGGGCGAAGGCGGCGACAGCTTCCGCGACGATGTCGAAAGCGAACGCTACGATGTCGCCCCTGTTATCAGCTGGCAGGTCAACGACGCCACGAAGATCACCTTCGAAGGCGACTTCATGCGCAACAACCACCCCCTCGATCGCGGCCTGACCCGCTACCCCACCCAGACCGGCAGCGCCTCGCGCGATACCTATATCTGGGAAAAAGGCAGCGACAACCTGCTGCACAATGACAACAACATGGCCCAGGTGCGCTTCGAGCACCTGCTCAATGACAACTGGTCGCTGGCTGGCGGGTTCCAGTTCCTCGATGGCTCGCTCAAGGGCAACGCTGTCGAAGCCGACGGCGCACCGGCAGATGGACGCACGCTGCAGCGCAACTTCAACTACCGCAAGCTGGAGTGGACCGACCGCGACTGGCAGCTGAACCTGACCGGGCATTTTGACACCGGCAATTTCAGCCATACCTTGTTGACCGGGGTCGAATACGAGAACTACGACTACAACTCGATCATCCAGCGTTCCTCGGCAGCCTACCCGATCGACATCTACAACCCGGTACTGGGCCAGCTGCGTCCGGCCCTGAACCGCACCACCACCTGGGACAAGGAAAACCTGCAGACGTGGGCGTTCTTCATTCAGGACCAAGTGACACTGACCGAGCGTTTGAAGGCATTGGCAGGCGTGCGCTTCGAGCGTTTCGAGCATGACTATGACAACAAGCTGAACAATGCCGGCGATTTCAGCAAGGGCGAAAACGGCGTCACACCCCGCCTTGGCTTGATCTACGACCTAACAGATACCCTGGCGGTCTACGCCAACACCGCACGCTCGTTCAAACCCAATACGGGCACGCCGGCCAGTGGCGGTGGTTTCGACCCGGAGAAGGGCAAATCCTACGAGCTGGGTGTGAAATGGGAGTCACTCGACCGCCAGTTGAGTGTCGACGCGGCGATCTACCACATCGTCAAGGAGAACGTCCTGACGCGCGACCCGGTGAATACCAACTACAGCTTGGCCGCCGGGGAAGTGCGCAGCCGCGGGCTGGATATCAACATCGCCGGTAATATCACGCCTGAGTGGCGAGTAATCGGTGGCTACGCCTATGTCGATGCCGAAGTTACCAAGGACAACCGCCTGCCGACGGGAACGCGACTGGCCAACATCCCGCGCAACAGCTTCAGCCTGCTCAACACATATGAGTTCCAGGACGGTTTTGCCAAAGGTGTTGGGCTAGGACTTGGGGTGAAGTATGTGGATGACCGCAATGGCCAGACCGAGGCGGTCACCTACAACATGGACCAGTACACCGTGGTTGACCTGCTGACGTTCTACAAGGTCAACGAACACGTGCGGTTGAACCTGGACGTGAAAAACGTGTTCAACAAGGGGTATGACGAGGGGGCGTTCAACAGCTACGTATACCCCGGCGCACCGCGCACGGTGCAGGCCGGCGTTTCGTATACCTTCTGAATTGCCGGGGCCGCGCCGCGGCCCCGTCATGTCAGAACGCTGTGCTATAGAACAGCGAGTACGACTCTATGCCGTCGTTTGGCTGCTTTATACCGGCGTTGGAGTAGTGCATGGCACGGATGCCTACCTTCTGTTCTCCCGGCAACTTCAGGCCAAAGCCGATACGGTCTTCAAAGTTGACCGCCGACCCCAGTCGCTGGTCGCCCACGTCGGTCTTTGAAAACGCTGCCAAGCCAATACCTGCCTCGATGTAAGGCGTGTAGGTAAAGCCGCTGAACTCATACGTGAACACCGGGCTGAACGACAGCGAGTGCGCACCACTGGCATCGCCACCTTCCCAATAGGTGTAGGCCGCATCCCAGTAACCGCTCACATGGCCGGCGCTGCTTTCCAGCCATGTCTTGTCCCAGTCGAACGACAGGCCGATACGGTACGTCATGTCACCTTGGCCAGTGGCGCCCACGGCACCTGATATCTGCGCAGCCTGAACCAGATCGGCCCCGGCAAAGGCCAGCACTGCAACGGCCAGCGAAGCGGCTAGACGGGTTTTCATCAACGACTCTCCTGATGGTCTACACGGCAAGCGGGGGCTTGGGCCCCTCGATGTTTGCGCTGACCGGTGCATCCAGACCGGTCATACGAAGTAATACTTTTCTGATTATTGTCCAGATAATCAGAAAGTTGGAAGTATATTGCCACTATTGGCTAAAACACTCGGTAAAGATGTGCTTGCCGGGCACAGGCATTCGCGAGGCGTGACCTTACCCCAGGCAGGAGCACATCCGTACTCCTGCCTGTCTCTTCATCAACGCCAATTAAGGCTAACGGTCGTGGGGGCCTTGCCCGTGACGGCCGCCCACTGCTGCACCGCCTGACCTTGGGCATTGCCAATGACCTTGTATTTGCCGGGAGGCAGCTGCACATACAGCAGTGGCCCGGCATCGGCGACGCTGATCACGGGCTGGCCCTGGGCAGTCTGGATATCGACGGTGGCCCCGCTCTGGAACTTGCCTTCCGGGCCGGTCGAAAGCTCTACGTGCAGGTCATAACCCGTGGTCTTGCGCAGGGCATTGGCCTCGTCCTGGCCGATACCGCCCTGCAGGTAGCGCACGCCATTCTGCTCCTGCGGTTGCAACTGCACGGCCTGCATGTCGATGGGGGCATTGAGGTCGGCGGCGGCGGCCAGGGTCCATGGCAGGGCCAGGGTGATCAGTAAGGCTGCGCCGAGCGCATAGTGATGGTTACGCATGGTACGACCCTCCTTTCGAGGATGGCTTACCTAGCATTTGATCCTCCCAGCGAAGGGGTGTTCGTGCTGATGCCTGGTCATGGAGATGAAATTCACTTCAGATAATCAGGTTATCGAGTGAAAACATCAGCTTGCGCGGCCTTCTTCAAGCAACTTCACGAACATGCTCAAACTGCGCGAGACCGTCCCCCGTCGCCATACCAGCCAGGTTTTCAGATAGCGGAAGTCCTCCGACATTGGCCAGGCGCTGACGGTGCTGCACCCGGGCATATTGTCGAGCATGCTGCGCGGCAGCATGGCCAGGCCGGCACCCGCACTGACGCAGGCCAACATGCCGTGGTACGACTCCATTTCGTGGATCTTGCCCGGTACCGCTTGGTCCTGCACGAACCAGTTCTCGAAGTGATGGCGGTATGAGCAGTTGGCACGGAAGGCGTAGATGCTTTCACCGTTCACGTCCTGGGCGCGGGTCACCGGTGTATGGTTGAGCGGCGCAATGACCATCATCTCTTCCTCGAACACCGGAATGCCCTCCAGCGTCGGGTGCAGCACCGGGCCGTCGACGAACGCGGCCACCAGGCGGCCAGACAGCACGCCTTCGAGCATGGTCCCGGAGGGCCCGGTGGACAGGTCAAGGTCAACCTTGGGGTAGCGTTGGTTGTAGGCGGCCAGCAGCGCCGGGATGCGCACCGCAGCCGTGCTTTCCAGCGATCCGAGGGCAAAGGTGCCCTGCGGGTCTTCACCCGCCACGGTCAGCCGCGCCTCATGGACCAGGTCGAGGATGCGCCGGGTGTATTCGAGGAAGTTCCAACCCGCAGGCGACAGGCGCAGGCGGCTCTTCTCCCGAATGAACAGTTCTACACCCAAGTCCTCCTCCAGTTGCTTGATGCGCGTGGTCAGGTTCGACGGCACCCGATGGATGTGCTGCGCGGCGGCGCTGATGCTGCCCTGCTCTGCCACGGCCTTGAAGATCTCCAGTTGCACCAGGTCCACAGGCATTCTCCAAACGTGAATGTTTCGCTCATTATTATTCAGTTTTCATTAAAGCCATAGCCCACTAGTCTGGCCTCATTGATTAACAACAACGAGAGTGTCCCGCCATGAGCGCGATCAGCAGCCTGACCCACGCCATCTCCCTCGACCCGTACAGCGGCGAGCAGATTGGCGCCTACCCGTTCGACACCGACGCCGCACTGGAAGCGGCGCTGCAACGTGCCAAGGTTGGCTATCGCCAGTGGCGCCAGGTGTCGCTGGGTCAGCGCAGCGAGTACCTGCTGGCCCTGGCCGGTACCCTCGAAGCCAAGGCTGAAGCTTTCGCGCACATGATCAGCCGTGAAATTGGCAAGCCGATCGCCCAGGCCCGTGGTGAAGTCGCCAAATGCGTTGGACTGTGCCGCTGGTACGCTGAGCACGGCCCGGCCATGCTCGCCGCCGAGCCGACCCAGGTCGAAAAAGCCCGTATCGAATACCGCCCGCTGGGCCCGATCCTGGCCGTGATGCCGTGGAACTTCCCGGTCTGGCAGGTGCTGCGCGGCGCCGTGCCGGCGATTCTGGCGGGTAACACCTACGTGCTCAAGCACGCACCGAACGTAATGGGCAGCGCCTACCTGATGGGTGAGCTGTTCAAGGATGCCGGCCTGCCGGAAGGCGTGTTCGAAGTGTTGAACGTGACCCCGGATGGCGTCACCCGCGCCATCAACGATCCGCGCATCGCCGCCGTGACCCTGACCGGCAGCGTGCGTGCCGGCATGGCGATTGGTGCACAGGCCGGTGCCGCGCTGAAGAAGTGCGTGTTGGAGCTGGGTGGCTCCGATCCCTTCATCGTGCTGGCCGATGCCGACCTGGATGCTGCCGTCCAGGCCGCGGTGATAGGCCGCTACCAGAACACCGGCCAGGTGTGCGCCGCCGCCAAGCGCCTGATCGTGGAAGCCAGCATCGTCGATGCGTTCACCCACAAGTTCGTTGAAGCCACTCGCCAGTTGAAAGTCGGCAACCCGCTGGAGGACGACACCTATATCGGCCCGATGGCCCGCTATGACCTGCGCGACGAGTTGGACGGCCAGGTTCAGGCGACGTTGGCCGAAGGCGCCACGTTGCTGCTGGGCGGCAACAAGGTCGAAGGCGTGGCCAACTTCTACGCGCCGACCGTGTTCGCCAATGTCACCCCGGACATGACCGCGTTCAAGCAGGAGCTGTTCGGCCCGGTAGCGGCGATCATCACTGCACGCGATGCCGACCATGCCGTGGAACTGGCCAACGACAGCGAGTTTGGCCTGGCCTCGACCATCTACACAGCCGACTATGCGCTGGCCGAACGCATGACCGCCGCGCTGGACACTGGCGGCGTGTTCATCAACGGCTACTGCGCTTCCGACCCCCGCGTGGCGTTTGGTGGCGTGAAGAAGAGTGGTTTCGGCCGTGAGCTGTCGCACTTTGGTGTGCGCGAGTTCACCAATGCCCAGACGGTGTGGCTGGACCGTAACTGATTCATGACCCTGGGGCTGCTTTGCAGCCCCAGCTGCGTCAATCCCGAACCTGGTCCTTGACCCAGTCCAGCATCCCCCCCGGCACGATCAGTTCATGCCGCGCCCGCGAACAGGCGGTATATAACCCCGCCAGCATACGCGCCCGCTCATTGCGGTTACCCGCCACCTGTGGCGCCACCATCAGCTCCGGCGACACCATCACCCGGGCAAACTCCATGTTCTTCACATCCCGTACTCGCCCCAGGAACAGCTTCGGCGCCTTGTCCCAGCGGTAACGGCTCTTGGCCTTGGCAAAGTGCTCCGGCGTGTAGCCCTTGCGCAGCATATTGGCCACGGCGACGAACGCTTTGTCATCGCCCTTGTCCTGTTCCAGCGCCTGCCAGCTGGCATAGCGGAACAGCATCGGGTGGCGCGGCCGGGTGCCGTAGCGGTACAGCTCGATGCAATCCTCGACGAACAGCTCGAAGTCCTTGCGAGCGCTTTTCAGCAACAAGAACGGCACCCCCTGATGCGTCAGGCGCTGGAACCAGCCAAACAGGCCCCATTCATCATCGACGATAAGCGCCGTGGGCTGTTCCGGCACCATCACCGTATCGAAGAAACTGACCCGGGTGTAGTGCTCGGCGTTGCCACTGAAGGCCGCCTGGATCGTGGCCGGGTGCGCCTGGATCAGCGGGTTGAGCACATTGTCCATTGCCGGCCCGGCGCGCAGTGAATGGTCGATGCAGCGTTGCCGGATGAAGCTGCCATGGTGCGGGCTGAGGCCGTTGAGGTTCTGCAGTTCGTCACCCAGGGTAATGATCGACTGCGGACTGCGATCGAGTACCGCCAGCATCGGTGCCGACAGCTCGTGGGCCTCGTCGACGATGACATGGGTGTAACGGCTGTCGATCACATGCTCGGTCAGCGACAGCAGCTTGACCCGGTGGTAGTCACGCACCGGTAGCTGAATGTCCCGCGCCGACGGGCGAATCAGCTCTTGCCAGTACAGACGCGCCTTTTCCAGCAGCACCTCCTGATCCAGCGGCGAGGTGCCAGGCCCGGCCCAGGGCAAGTGATGCAGCTGAAGCTGGGTATCGGCACTGTGGCAGAACGTGCGCACGGCGCGGATGCACAAGGCAACCACGTCACGCGCTGCGAGCGGGCCGATATCAGGGATGGCCAGCCAGCGCACCACTTGCGCTTCCTGGGGGCGCCAGGACAGCTTGGTGCGGTATGGATCGCGCAATCGCCAGCCGTTGCTGGTGAGGTCACGGTTGAGCAGCTCGTCAGCCAATTGGCCGAAGGTCAGCGCGGTATAGGCGGCAGCGTCCTTGACCCGCGCCTGCAGCGCGCGCAACTGCCCTTCGGTCAAGGCCAGCAGCAAGGTGCGCTGTGGCTCCAGCAGCCGGGCGAACTGGTGAATCAGGAAGGTCTTGCCGGTGCCGGCGAAACCTTGCACAGCCACCGACTCGTCGACGCCACTGAGGAATTCACGCAGCAGGCGGTTCTGCTGGTCGCTGAGCATCAAATCACTGGCCAGCGACGGCAGGTACACTGGGTGCAGCGGCGTGGCCCGTTGGCGGTAGCGGTCGGCGAACTGGAAGTTCCACTGGCCTTCGTCGTCCAGCCATTCGTCCGCCTGGTACTCCACTTCGGCCGACAGCAGTGCAATGCCATTTTCGCCCAGCATGCCCAGGCCCATGGCGAACGCTTCGCGATCGAATTGCTGCGCTACCTGGGCCTGGAAGCGCCCGGGGGCGACACCTTCGACTTCGTTTGCGATGCGCACGATTTCGGCGAAACGACGCTCCTGCGCGTCGGCCGACGCGGTGGCAGGCTGGCGTGGCAGGTTTTGCACGAACAGCACGGCAGCGGCATCGAGCACACTGGCGGTGGTGAAGAACTCGGTTACGGCGGCGCTGGCGAGGCGGTCAGCCTGGTCGCTGGGCAAAGGCAGGTAGAACATCGGCACCTCGGGTGAAATCAGGGCGGCACGATAGCAACTTTCGGCACGAGATGCTGGGTTCAGTTTTGGCGTGCCCCCTCAACCCCTGCCCCGCCTCAACGTCTCGCTCGGAAACTCCTTGAACAACTGCCGGTAACTCTCTGAAAATCTTCCCAAATGCCAGAACGACCAACGCATCGCCACCTCGGCGACAGTCACCCCTCCTCCCCGCAAAAGATCGCGCCGCGCGCCGTTCAACCGGCGCAGCCGCAACCAGTGCGCAGGCGGCATGCCGGTGAATGCTTTGAACGCCTGCTGCAACTGACGCAATGAAACCCCGGCAACCTCCGCCAGCTCCACCAGGTTCAGCGTTTCTTCCGGGCAGTCGGCCGCCCATTCGCTGACCCGGTGCATGATCGCCCTTTCCTCGTCCCGCCGCCCCAGGGCCACGCCCTGTAAACGCTGGCTGGCGTTGTCAAGAATGAACAGGCAGTCCTCCAGCAACTGCTCAGCCAGGGCCTGCCCCTGCAACGGGCAACCCTCCTCGCCCAGCCGGGTCAAGGTGGCGCTGAGCCAGCTGCCGAACAGCGCATTCTGGCCGCTGCCCAATGGCACCATGAACAACCCTTCCAGACGCTGCGGGTCTAGCCCATGGCGGGCCAGGAACGCCTGGTCGAACACGACCGCCACTTCGTGGTAGTTCTCCGGTGTGATCCAGATATTGCGACTTTGTTCGTTCAGCAGGTACAGGCTGTTCTCGCTGCGGTCGAAGCAAAACGCCAGCGAGCCGCTTGGCGCGCGGAAAAACTGCTCCACCCGGGTGTTCAGGCGCTCTTCGTACACCTCCACACCCTCCAGCCCCAGACAACGCAGCTCACCGCTGAAGTACCCGGGCGACATCTGCCGGTACTGCTGCTGCCAGCCAGGGGTGGCGCGCACTTGCTCGGTGACGTCAGTGGTGTGGAAAGCCTGGACCTTCAACGCATTGGCGGTTGTCACACATCGTCCTGTATGCACTCTTTTGGTGCATTCGATACTGAAGAAAGTGGATAGATTGCCCCGGGGGGCTGCGACCAAGATAGTCTGCAGCGCGTCACCTGGGAAGCGTAACGCCTTCGCAACTGTTCAACGGTTTTCGCAAGCGCCCACGCTCCCCCACTAAAACCCAACCAAGAGGTCTGTATGAACGCCCCCTTCGATCAGCTGTCCACCTGGCTGAAAGAACACCGGATCACCGAAGTCGAATGCGTGATCAGCGACTTGACCGGCATCGCCCGCGGCAAGATTGCGCCCACCGCCAAGTTCCTCCATGAGCGAGGCATGCGCCTGCCAGAAAGCGTGCTGCTGCAGACGGTCACCGGCGACTACGTCGACGATGACATCTATTACAACCTGCTCGACGCCGCCGACATCGACATGGTCTGCCGCCCCGATCCCACCGCCGTTTACCAGATCCCGTGGGCGATCGAGCCAACCGCGATCGTGATCCACGACACCTTCGACAAGCAAGGCAACCCTATCGAGCTTTCGCCACGCAACGTGCTGAAGAAGGTGCTCAAGCTGTACGCCGACAAGGGCTGGCAGCCGATCGTCGCGCCCGAGATGGAGTTCTACCTGACCAAGCGCTGCGAAGACCCGGATTTGCCACTGCAGGTACCACTGGGGCGTTCCGGCCGTGCTGAAAGTGGCCGTCAGTCGTTCTCGATCGACGCCGCCAACGAATTCGACCCCCTGTTCGAGGACGTCTACGACTGGTGCGAGATCCAGGGCCTGGACCTGGATACGCTGATCCACGAAGACGGCCCGGCGCAGATGGAAATCAACTTCCGTCACGGCGACGCGCTGGACCTGGCCGACCAGATCACCGTGTTCAAGCGCACCATGCGCGAGGCCGCGCTCAAGCACAACGTGGCCGCCACGTTCATGGCAAAGCCGATCACCGATGAACCCGGCAGTGCCATGCACCTGCACCAGAGCGTGGTCGACATCGCCACTGGCAAACCGATCTTCGCCAACGAAGACGGCAGCATGAGCCCGCTGTTTCTGCATCACATCGGCGGCTTGCAGAAGTACATCCCCAAGCTGCTGCCGATGTTCGCGCCCAACGTCAACTCGTTCCGCCGCTTCCTGCCGGATACCTCGGCACCGGTCAACGTCGAGTGGGGCGAAGAAAACCGCACGGCCGGCCTGCGTGTGCCCACGTCCAGCCCTGAGGCGATGCGGGTGGAAAACCGCCTGCCGGGCGCCGATGCCAACCCTTACCTGGCCATCGCTGCCAGCCTGCTGTGCGGCTACCTGGGCATGGTCGAGCAGATCGACCCTAGCGCACCGGTGCAGGGCCGCGCCTATGAGCGACGCAACCTGCGCCTGCCGATCACCATCGAGGATGCGCTGCAGCACATGGAAGACTGCGAAACCGTGCAGCAGTACCTGGGCAAGCAGTTCGTCCAGGGCTACGTGGCGGTAAAGCGCGCCGAGCACGAGAACTACAAGCGCGTCATCAGCTCGTGGGAGCGTGAATTCCTGATGCTGAGTGTCTGATCCACCGCGAGGGGTGCTTTGCACCCCATGCACAGGCAAGCCTGCTCTGAACTCCAAGAACAAGACCAACGAGGTGTTCCCATGCGTCATCTGCAAGCCCTGATCCCCGCTGCATTCACCCTGCTGTTCGCCACCACCACCCAGGCCGCGCCCACGGTCAGTGTGTACAACTGGACCGACTACATCGGTGACACCACCCTGGCCGACTTCCAGGCCAGCAGCGGAATCAAGGTGGTCTATGACGTGTTCGACTCCAACGAAACCCTTGAAGGCAAGCTGTTGGCCGGGCGCACGGGTTATGACGTGGTGGTACCGTCCAACCACTTTCTCGCCCGCCAGGCCCAGGCCGGCGCCTTCCTGCCGCTGGACCGCAGCAAGCTGCCGAACTGGCAGCACCTGGACCCCAAACTGCTCAAGCAACTTGAACAGAACGACCCCGGCAACCAGTACGCCGTGCCTTACCTGTGGGGCACCAATGGCATCGGCTACAACGTCGACAAGGTCAAGGCGGCACTGGGTGTGGACCATATCGACTCATGGGCGGTGCTGTTCGAGCCCGAGAACCTGAAAAAGCTCAAGCAGTGCGGCGTGGCATTCATGGACTCGCCCGACGAACTGTTCCCGGCCGTGCTCAACTACCTGGGCATGGACCCGCGCAGCGAAAAACCGGGCGACTACGCCAAGGCCGAGGCCCGCCTGCTCGAACTGCGCCCCTATATCACCTACTTCCACTCCTCCAAGTACGTCTCTGACCTTGCGAACGGCGATGTCTGCGTAGCGTTCGGCTACTCCGGCGACGTGTTCCAGGCCGCCAACCGCGCCGTAGAGGCGAAAAACGGCGTGAAGGTCGCCTACAGCATTCCCAAGGAAGGCAGCAACCTGTGGTTCGACCTGCTGGCCATCCCCAAGGACGCCAACAACCCCGAGCAGGCCCTGGCGTTCATCAACTACCTGCTCGACCCCAAAGTGATCGCCAAGGTCAGCGCCACGGTCGGCTATGCCAACGCCAACCCGGACGCCAAGGCCTACATGGATGCATCGCTGGTGAACAACCCCGAGATCTACCCACCCCAGGAGGTGCTGGACAAGCTGTACATCTCCAGCACCCCGAGCCCAAAAATCATGCGCGTCATGACCCGCTCCTGGAGCAAGATCAAGTCCAACCGCTGAGTCGAGAACGCTCATGTCTTTCAATACCCAACACACCGCCTCGTACTACGCCGCCACCGCGCGCGACGCGGCACCCTACCCCAGCCTGGACAGTGAACTGACGGCCGACGTATGCGTGATCGGCGGCGGACTGACTGGGGTCAATACAGCCCTGGAGCTGGCCGAGCGCGGCCTCTCGGTGGTACTGCTGGAAGCCCGACGCATCGGCTGGGGCGCCAGTGGGCGCAATGGCGGCCAGCTGATTCGCGGTATCGGCCATGATGTCAGCGGCTTTGCCCGGCATGTTGGCCAGGACGGTGTGCGCTACCTGAAGCAGGCCGGCATCGACTCAGTGGAACTGGTGGCCGAGCGCATCGCCCGCTACGGCATTGCCTGCGACCTGCGCTGGGGCTTCTGCGAACTGGCCAACACCACGGCGCAGTTCGCGGCCTTCAAGGAGGAACAGGACGACCTGGCCGCCCTGGGCTATCGCCATGAAACACGCCTGGTCAGCGCCGGGCAGTTGAACGAGATCGTCGCCAGCGACCAGTACGCTGGCGGCCTGGTCGACATGGGCTCGGGCCACCTGCACCCACTTGACCTGGTCCAGGGCGAAGCCCGTGCGGCCCACAGCCTCGGCGTGCGCATTTTCGAGCAAAGCCCGGTGCTGCGTATTGAGCACGGGCCCAGGTTGACGCTGCACACGGCGCGCGGCAAGGTGCGCGCAAGCAGCCTGGTGCTGGGCTGCAATGCGCACCTCGATGAACTGGAACCGCGCCTGAGCGGCAAGGTACTGCCGGCCGGCAGCTATGTGGTGGCCACCGAACCCTTCCCCGAAGCGCTGGCCAGCAGCCTGATCCCGCAGAACATGGCGCTGTGCGACCAGAAGGTCGGCCTGGACTACTACCGCCTCACCGCAGACCGCCGCTTGCTGTTCGGTGGCGCCTGCCACTATTCCGGGCGCGACCCTAAAGACATCGGCGCGTACATGCGGCCGAAGGTATTGAAGGTGTTCCCGCAACTGGCCAACGTGCGTATCGACTACCAGTGGGGTGGCATGATTGGTATCACCGCCAACCGTTTCCCCCAGGTCGGGCGCCTGAACCAGCACCCCAACGTGTATTACGCCCAGGGCTATTCAGGCCACGGGCTGAACGTGACGCACTGGACGGCGAAACTGCTGGCCGAAAGCATCGCCCTCGGCCACAGCCACGGCCTGGATGTGTTCAGCGCCGTGCCGCACCTGACCTTCCCCGGCGGCAAGGCCCTGCGCTCACCCCTGCTGGCACTGGGCATGTTGTGGTACCGCTTGCGTGAGGCCCTGGGTTGAGTGGGCCACAACGTTTGCAGCGCCCCTCAGGGCGAGCCACGCACTGTGTTCTTTTCAAAGAGGATTGCCCCGTACACTGGCCAACTGCCTCGCACCTGCTAGCGTTGTTGAGGCCGACCTCTCACGGATGCCTTTTCATCATGAAATCATTGCCTCGCATTACCCTGTTGTGCGCCGCGCTGCTTGCCGTGGCCGCCTGCTCCAGCAACCGCGTGGACCCCAAGGATTACTCCGGCTTCCTCAAAGACTACAGCCGGCTGCAAGAGGCCAAGAGCCCGTCGGGTGACCCGGTCATGCGCTGGATCGACCCCAAGGTCAATATCAATCAATACAGCCAGGTATTCGTCGAGCCAAGCCAGTTCTACCCCAAGCCGCAGCCCACAGCGGTTATCTCGCAGCAGACGCTGCAGGAAATCACCCGCTACTTCAACGAGGCCCTGCGCCGCGAAATGGGCAGCGTGATGCCGTTGGCCAAGGGGCCTGGCCCGGGCGTGATCGTGGTACGCCCGGCGATCACGGCAGTGTCCACCAGTAACGAGGGCCTCAAGCCTTACGAGGTGATCCCTATCGCGCTTATCGCGGCGGGAGTGAATACCGCCATGGGTGGACGTGACCAGGACGTGGATGTCGGTGTGGAGGCAGCGTTCCTGGACGGCGCCAGCCAGAAGGTACTGGCCCAGGTGGTCCGCAAGGGCGCGGGCCAGGAACTGGAGAACGATACCCAGAAGCTGACCTTGAATGACGTCAAGCCGGTGCTCGATGGCTGGGCCAAAGACATGCGTGCGAGCTTCCTGGCAGCCAAGCAGAAAGGCCGCTGAGTCCGTCGCAACCGGGTTCAGGAGCGGCCCATCGTGACACAAGGCCGCTCCAGTTGACCGCGTTGAAACTCAGCACTCGACAAAAGCGACCGCCAAACCGCCGCGCGAGGTTTCCTTGTAATTGGCATGCATGTCCGCCCCGGTATCACGCATGGTGCGGATCACCCGGTCGAGCGAGATGAAGTGCTCGCCATCCCCCCGCAGCGCCATCTGCACAGCATTGATCGCCTTGACCGCAGCAATCGCATTGCGCTCGATGCACGGCACCTGCACCAGGCCACCCACCGGGTCGCAGGTCAGCCCAAGGTTGTGCTCCAGGGCAATTTCGGCGGCGTTTTCAAGCTGGGGCGGCGTAGCACCCAGTACCTGCGCCAAGCCGGCAGCAGCCATCGAACAGGCTGAGCCCACCTCCCCCTGACAACCCACCTCAGCACCGGAAATCGAGGCGTTCTTTTTGCACAGGATGCCAACCGCCGCTGCGCCAAGCAGGAAGTCCACCACATCAGCATCGCAGGCACCGGGGTTGAACTTCATGTAATAGTGCAGCACCGCCGGGATAATGCCGGCTGCCCCGTTGGTGGGCGCGGTAACCATACGCCCACCGGCGGCATTCTCTTCATTGACCGCCAAGGCGAACAGGTTGACCCACTCCATGGCGCCAAGGGTCGAGCCGATCACGTTGGGCTTGCCCAACTCCTGCAGGCTGCGATGCAACCGCGCGGCGCGGCGCTTGACGTGCAAGCCGCCCGGCAGGACGCCCTCGTTGCGCAGGCCGTTCGCCACGCACTCACGCATGGCTGCCCAGATGCGCAGCAAGCCCTCGCGCACCTCGGCCTCCGGGCGCCAGGCGCATTCGTTGGCCATCATCAGTTGCGCCACGCTCAGGTTGTGGGCCTTGCACAAAGCCAGCAGTTGGGCACCACTGTCGAATTCATAAGGCAGCATCACGGCATTCGTGTCGCTTGCCGGCGCATCGATCTCGGCTTGCTCGACGATGAAGCCGCCGCCCACCGAAAAATAGGTCTGGCTCAACAGGCTGTGCTGCCCGTCCATGGCTTCTAGGCTCATGGCATTGGGGTGATAAGGCAGGCTCTCGTCGAGCAGCAGCATGTCACGGCCATAGTCGAAGGCCAGCGGATGGCTACCGTCGAGCATCAGGCAGTGCTCTTGCAGGACCTGTCCGATGCGCGACTCGATCGTGGACGGGTCGATACGGTCCGGCCACTGGCCCATCAAGCCTAGCAGGCACGCGCGGTCGGTGGCATGGCCAACCCCGGTAGCCGACAGCGAGCCATACAGCCGCACTTGCACGCGCGTTACCCGCGCCAGCACCCCCTGCTCACGCAAGGCCTGGGCAAAGGTAGCCGCCGCCCGCATCGGGCCCACGGTATGGGAACTGGACGGCCCGATGCCAATTTTGAAAAGGTCGAAAACACTGATAGCCATGCTAATGCCTGACCCTACCCTGATATGCATCCAGGGTACGGTTGTCTGAAGAAATTGAGCGTTATTGCGAATTTGCGCGATACTGCCGCGCTGGCTCACGGATGACCAACGAAACTTCCTAAGCAAGCCTTTAGTGGTACTAAACGATGCGACGACAACTCAATGGTCAGATGTTCGTCTGGCTGCATGTATTTGCCTGCGCAGCCCGGCACTTGTCCTTCACCCGCTGTGCCGAAGAGCTGCACATCACCCCGGGCGCGGTCAGCCAGCAGATGCGCCAACTGGAAGAGCGCCTGGGCTACCGGCTGTTCCTGCGCCGGGCGCGCGGCGTGGAGCTGAGCGCCGAGGGGCAACGCCTGGCCCAGACGGTGGCCGAGGCCTACGGCAGTATCGAAGCCGAGCTGCTGCGGCTGGACGCGGGGGAAATCCGCGGCACATTGCGTGTGCGTTCGATCCCCTCGTTCCTGGCCAAATGGCTCACGCCGCGCTTACCGCGTTTTCAACAGCGCTACCCGGACATCGAACTGCGCCTGGTCGCCGAAGACAGCGCCCAGGCGCTGACCCCGGGTGACTTCGACCTGGCCATCGACCTGAACGATGGTAGCTACCCAGGCATGCTCTCGACGCCGCTGCTGGACGAGCAGATCTTCCCGGTGTGCTCACCTGCACTGCTACGCGGGCGCCCACCGCTGCACGGCCCCGCTGACCTGGCGCACTACCCGCTGCTGCATGACATCACCGCCTGGCGTGGCAGTTCGGAATATGCCGAGTGGGAGTTCTACCTGGAAGGCATCGGCGCCGCCGGCCTGGATGTACGGCGCGGGCACACCTTCAACCGCAACCACCTGACCATCGAGGCGGCGATTGCCGGTATCGGCGTGGCGATTGCACGACGCACGCTGCTCAATGACGAACTGGAGCGCGGCGCACTGATCGTGCCCTTTGGTGTACCGATCGCCAACCACAAGCGTTATGTGGTGCATTACCCGCCAGGCGGCTTGAACCAGCCAGGTGCGCGGGCGGTGCATGACTGGCTGGTGGAAGAAGCGCGGGGGTTCAGGGCGTTGCATCCGTTGAACAAGGAATAGCCACTTCTGCGCGCTTGAGCAGGGGTGCTACGCTCAATAAGCCTGCTTACCGGTGAAGGCATTGAGCGTGCGCACCAGGATCACGAAGTCCAGCCACAACGACCAATTGTTGATGTACTCGATGTCCGAGTCGACTCGCTGGATCATTTGCTCGATATCCTTGGTCTCCCCCCTGAACCCGCGCACCTGCGCCAAACCTGTCATGCCGGGCTTGATATTGTGGCGGGCAAAGTAGTCAACGATATCCTGCGAATACAAGGTGTCATGTTGCAAGGCATGCGGCCGCGGCCCTACCAGGGACATTTCCCCGGTCAGCACATTGAACAATTGTGGCAGTTCATCAAGGCTTGTACGCCGGATAAAGGCGCCGACCCGGGTCAACCGTGGGTCATTCTTCTGCGCCTGCTTGACCACACCTGCTTCCGGTTGGTGAACATGCATGCTGCGAAACTTCCAGATACGGAACGATTCTCCTGTCCAGCCGGTACGTTCCTGGCGGAAGAACACCGGCCCGCGGCTATCGATCTTGATGGCCAGCGCAACAGCCAGCAATACGGGTGATGCAAACAGCAAAATCAACGCGGCCAGCACCCGGTCCTCAAGGTTTTTCAAGAACAGGCTCATGCCCGTCAAGGGTGTCTCCGACAAGGTCAGCACCGGAATGCCGGCAATTTCCCGCACGCTGTGGTTGATCAGGCGCAACGAGAAGATATCCGGCACCCAGTTCACCGCAATGCACTTGTCGAGCAATTTGAAGTAAACGTCGTTGATGACCTCGGAGCCACCCAGTGGCGTCACCAGGTACACCGTACGAATGCCGTGTTGGGCCACCAGCTCGTCGAGGTCGCCAATATGCCCCAGCACTGGCAGGCGCTGCTTGCCCTCGGCACTCTCCAACCCCTGCCCATCGCCTTTGTCGAGCAGCACGCAGCCCAGCACTCGTTCGCCAAACCACGGGTTGTTGCTGATTTTCTGATACAGGAAGTTGGCCAGGTCACCGTTGCCGATGATCAGGGCATTGTCCAGGCGCGCATGCGCACTAAAGCGCTTTTGCAGTTCGCGCACGGCAAAATGCAAGAATAGCTGGGCGACATAACCAATGACGAACAGTTGCACCACCAATAGCCGTGAATAGGTTTCGCTCTGTTTGGTCAGGAACGCCATGACGACCAGGAAGCAAAACGTTGCCGACCAGGCCTTGAACAGGCGGAACGCCTTGATCGAAAGCCCGACGTTGGTGCGGTAGATGGCGTAATGATCATAAATGACTGCCAGTGCGCCAATCAGCAACAGCAGCATGATCACGTAATCGGATGTGATATAGCCGAACTGGTCGTAGATCAGGTACCAGGCAATACCGGTGACGGCAATACCATCGAGGCCGGCCTGAATGGCGTTACTGACACTGCTTCTTCTCTGGAGTAAGGAACGACTGCTTCTGGGTTCGAAAACCATTTCAGACCTCATCAAAATGAGCGTAGCAAGTGCCTTCCATCAAACAGCAAGTCTTGAAAACAGGTTACGCAAAACCCGTGCAGCAGGCGCGTGGCGCCCTCAAGCGATTGATATCACTGTAGCAGCCACCCGCTGCTGGCGTACCCGGAATCACCGCTTGTGCGAACTTTGACCGATTCATAGGGCCCGCCTGGCCGAAACCGCCGCCCGCCGGTACAGCAGGGTGCGCAACAGGAATAGCGGATTGCCCACCACGTAACGCATGAACAGGCGCTTGGGTTCGCGCAGCAGGCGGTACAGCCACTCGCCCCCCAAACGCCGCAGCCATTCGGGGGCACGGCTGACCTTGCCGCCGAGGAAGTCCAGGATCGCCCCACCGCACACGATCAGGCATGGCCCACCAGTGACTGCCAACTCCGCTGCCACCGCTTCTTGCTTGGGCATGCCCATGCCCAGCACGATCAGCTCGGGTTGCTGCTCGCGGGCCAACTGCAAATAGGTTTCAAGGCTGGCGAAACCATCGTGAACCGACACCGGCACGATGCCAAACTCGGCTTCACAGCGCCGCACGGCCTGGTCCAGGTAGGGTTGCCGGGTGCCCCAGAAGGCGACCTTGCGCCCTCGGTAAGCAGCCATGAGCCTGGGAATGAAGTCAGTGCCGTTCATGTTCAGCCCAGGTTCCAGGCCCAGGCGGCGATACAGAATCGCCATACCGGCGCCATCGCGCAGCAGCACATCTGCGGCCGACAGTGCCTGGCTGTAGCCACCATCGCGCACCACCAGGTTCATCGCATGGGCGTTGACGAAGCCCAGCACGGTGCCCGTATCCGGCGTAGTCAGGCGGTCGAGAAGACGTTGAACAGCGGCGTCATCAGCGATCACTTCCAGCTGGTCGATCACACGCTTCCAGCGATTCTGCCACTGATCCATCAGTCGTCATCCCGTTTTGAACGCACCCATTCAACCTGGCGCTTGATCAGGAAACTCAGGTACAAGGGCATTTTCCTGGCCGCGTAAAACGGCGCGTACAACAACACCGAGAACGGTATCACTTCACGGCAGAAGCGCGCCCAGGCCAACATCACAGCGAAGGCCAGCAAGGCCAAACCGGCAAAGGCGAGCCACGCGGGCGCCGCCAGGCCGAACAGCAGGTACGCCAGCCAGGTCACCAGGTTAAGCCCGAGCAAGGTCAGTACCAGCAACGCCAGGGGCGGCACCAGCAGGTCCAGGGTCAAGGCCGCCAGGCTAGCGTTGCGCTGGGTGATTGCAGCCATCGCCCGTTTGGGTGCGTCGGCAAGCATCAAGCCCAGATGGCCATGCTCCCAGCGGGTGCGTTGGCTGTTGAGGCCTTGCTGGCTGAGCGGGAACTGGCTAGTGACCAGTGCCTCGGGGCAGAAAGCAGGCGGTTTACCCTGCTGGCAAAGGTCCAGGCCCAGCTTCACATCCTCGACCAGATGACCATTGGCCAGGTTGATCAGGCTCAGATCGTGCCAGCCGAACGCCATGCCCGCGCCCATCAGCTGGCATGGCAGGCCCAAGCGCGCCCAGCCGCGTGGCCGCACCAGGTTCTTGACCCGCCAGGCAAACTCGGCAACTTGCACCCGCAACCCGGCACCTGCCGGTGCACGCATCAGGTACAGCGACTGTACCGGGCGGGCAAGTGCGTGGCAGCGGCGCGCCAGGCAATCGATCGCCCCCTCGCCCACCTGGCAGTCGGCATCCACCACGATGACCACCTCGGGCGGCCGCTGAGCCAGATGGCGCACGCCGAAATCCAATGCGTAACCTTTGCCGCGCAACCGCGTATTGTGGCGCTCTACCACTTCGGCGCCGGCCTCACGTGCCAACTGGGCCGTGTCATCCGAACAGTTGTCCGCCACGACCAGCAAGCGGTCGCCGTCCAGCAGTTGCGGCGTAACGCTCGCCAGCATCGCGCGAATGATCAATGCCTCATCGTGGGCGGGCACCAACACCGCCACTCGCGGGCGCTCGCCAACGCCCTTGGGCCTCGACCGCGCCGGCAGGCAAGCCAGCAACACTTGCAGCACCAGCACCAACACCGGTACCAGGACGATGATCGCCAACAGGCCCAGTAACCAACCCAATACACTTATCATGCGTATGCCTTGAAATAGCCGGCCAGCCTGGCCGCCTCGGTGTCGATGTCATGCCGTTGCACCACACGCTGGTAGGCCACCTCGCCCATGCGCTGCAGTACCTCGGCCGGTTGCGCCAGGCAGTCGGCCATGGCTGTTGCCAGCTCGTCCACGGCGCCGGCAGGGAACAGCCAGCCGTTCTCGCCAGGCCGCACCAGCTCGGGGATACCCGCTACATAGGTGGTGAGCACGGGTCGACGCAAGGCCATGGCCTCCATGATGACCACGGGCAAGCCCTCGGCGAAACTGGGTAGCACCAGCGCACGGGCGGCCAGGATTTCCTCACGTACCTGCGCACTGCTGATCCAGCCAGTGATACGCACTTGCTGCTGCAAGTCGTGCCGGGCAATCAAGGCCTCGATCTGCTCGCGCATTTCACCGTCACCCGCCAGCACCAGCTCGAAGGTGATCGACTGGGCAGCGAGACAGCGCGCCGCTTCGAGCAACAGCAGCTGGCCCTTCTGTTCGCACAGGCGCCCAACACACACCAGCCGTGGCGCCGATGGCACATCGACTGGCGCCACCTCATGGAAACCACGCTCCAGTCCGCAATGCACCACCTTCACCTTGCCCCAGTGCTCGTGCGCCACCCAACGGTACAGCTGGCTTCGTCCGTACGAGCTCACCGCCGCGACAAAGGCGGCGCGCTGCACCTTCTCACCCATGTGCAAGAACTGTGGTTTGTCGAATTCTTCCGGCCCGTGCACGGTAAAGCTGTATGCCGGCCCGCCCAGGACGTTGGCCAGCATCACCACTTCAGTAGAGTTGGTGCCGAAATGCGCGTGCACATGTGTTGCCTCCCCAGCCTGCAACCATTGCAGCACCAGGCAGGCCTCGGCCAGGTAGACCAGGTGGTAGGGCCAGGCACGGTCGGCCCGCAGGCCAAGGCGCATGGCCAGCCCCAGCGCCTGGAAAAACCGCCGCGGCTGCGTACGCAGTACTTGCCACGTCGGTGCCAACAACCCCTTGAGCCCACCTTGCAATACGTAGCGGGTCTTGCCCCGTTCGGTTGCGTCCTCGGCATCCTGCACCTCGGCGTCCCACCCACGCAGGGCTATACGTTGCACCTCAACCCCCTGGCGCTCCAGCGCCAGAATTTCGCGACGGATGAAACTGTGGCTGACTTTCGGGTACTGATTGATGAAGTAAGCAATATGCATACGAATCCAGATCCAAACCCGCTTGATGACCAACCTTCCCTGGCAACCTTCACTTCAGGCTGTCGACTACGGGCGGCCTGTCTACTGCCGATGCACTCACAGCAAATGCATCCCCCTGTTTTCCTTGTAGTCCAAGGTTGTGGTTGCTGCTTGGCAATGCTGCCTGCAAGCGGGTGAAAACATCGTCAAGCAATGCCTGGCGGCGGCGGTACATCGCCCGTTTCTTGGCCGGAATGTCAGCTTCCGCCCGTTGCGCCGGTGCTAGAGGCAGGGTAAAAAAGTCCTCACGGTCAGACGCTGTGGCGCCATGTTCCTGCCATATCACGTCGTAGTTGGCCGCCAGGTCCTGGCCCTTGTCGCTGCCAAAATAGGGATGGCGATGGTGCCGGCAGGCGTCACTGACGGCATACAGCTGTGTCACACCCAGGGTCCTGCCCAGGCATTTCAACGCTTCGAGCAACAGGCTGCGTGGCCGCAACCCTTCGAAGTCCTTGGTCAGGTCACGGTAGATAGCCAGTGAGGTTTCGCTGTCGATACCTTTGTGAATACCCTGCACCGCACCGATGAACAGGCTGGTCTCACCTTGGCTGCGGCCCAGGGTGAAGGCCAGGGATGCCACACGCAGGTCGGCCTGGAACAGGTTCAGCACCAGCTCGCCTTCGCGCTTGAACCAGATTGGTCGGTCCAGTACCAGGCAACAGCCCGGCGAGTGGCTGGACAGGTCACACAACTTCAGGTTTTCGTCGCGCCCCAGCAACAGCAACGCCGGGAACTGCCCAGCCACCTGTTCAAAGTGCGAAGCCACCACCTCCAGACGCTGTGGCGCCTCCCAGCATCGGCTGATGTAAGGCCATTGCACGACACCGATACAATCCACACCCAGGCGCTGCAAACCGTGCGGGCCCAGCGCCGCCGTCATGCGCTGCAGGAACCCGTTCAGCTCAGGCCACTGCCTGGCGATCTGCCGTGCCAACTTGTACTTGTTGTGCATCGCCCGCAACGAGTAACCCGGTTGCAAGGTAAACACGCTTTTCACGAGGGTGCCGAGCATCATGGGGTTCTCTCACTTGTACTCGATCAAAGCCGATTTGCCAGCCGCAAGGCGGTGGCGCAGGAACTTCAGCTGGCCGAGCATTTCCGGAAATTTGCCCAACACCAGAAACACAGCCTGCAGCCAGTTCTCGCGCGTCGACTTGCCGCCGCGGCGGGCCAGGCGCACGGCCTGCAGTGGGTAGATCAACAGCAAGAGCAGGCCCCAGCCGCCCAGCAGCAGGCAGGCCAGCGCGATCACCAAGGGTATGCCCAGGCCCCACAACCAGGCCCGACGTGACTCACGCAGCCAATGCCGCTCGGGTGGCTGGCCATGCAGGTAGGCGCCCTCGGCATAGGCGTGCCCAGCACGCAGGCTACGCCGCCACCACTGGCTGAAACGGGTCATGCCGGCATCGTGCAGGGTCATCTCGGCAGCCAGTCGCCAGATTTTCCAGCCGTTGGCCCGCAAACGCACACACAGTTCAGGCTCTTCTCCGGCAATCAGGTCAGGCCGGAAGCCACCCACAGCTGCAAAAGCGTCTGCCCGCATCAGTGCATCGCCACCACAGGCCTTGGCCTCACCGACCGGGGTATCCCACTCCAGGTCGCACAGCAAGTTGTACACCGACCGCTGCGGGAAGCGCTCACGCCGGCGACCACACACCACTGCCACGGCGGGGTGCTGCTCAAGAAAAGCCTGCGCCGTGGCCAGCCAGCTGGCATTCACCTCGCAGTCGCCATCGACGAACTGTACCAGTTGCATCGATGGCAACAGGCGCTGCAAGGCGGCAAAACCTTCATTGCGGGCGCGTGCGGCGGTGAACGGGATACTCATGTCCAGCGCCAGCACTGCCACGCCAAGGTTGGCGGCCAACTGCAGCGAACCATCGGTGGAACCCGAGTCGACGTACATGACTTTGTCGGCCCCGTGCGCCAGCGAAACAAGGCAGCGCTCGAGGCGCTGGCCTTCATTGCGGCCGATTACCACCACCCCGATCACCGTTGCCATAGGCCTCACTCGACCGACGCCGTGGCGGCCGGTTGCCGGGCCTTGATGATGGCCGGCACCCCCACTGCCAGTGAATTGTCAGGCACATCTACCAGCACGACGGCATTGGCGCCGATGATCACGTTGTTGCCGATGCGAATACTGCCCAGCACCTTGGCCCCGGTGCCGATGTCGACGTTGTTGCCGAACACCGGGGCAATCGGCTCGTCGACATTCTTCAGGCCCACCACCACGCCGTTGCGGATACGGCAGTCATCGCCGAAGCGGGCATAGCCGCTGACAACGATGCCGCCAAAATGATCGATGACGAAGTTGCGCCCGATCACCACTTCGCACGGCAGTTCGATACCGGTGATGATCTGGACGAATTTGAACAGCACCTTGTAGATGAGCGAGCACAGTTTGCGCAGCAGTGCCGGGCGCAGCGTATAGCGCCAGCGACCAAAGCGGTACACCAGCAATACCCAGAAGCCCTGGGCGCCCCAGTCCCCGCCATGGGCACGCAGGTCGGCGCGAATATTCTCGAACATGGCTCCACCTACCTTGTCGGTTGGCTGGCGTACCGGGTCTTGAACAGCAAAGACCAGGTTGCCCGGCAATGACGCCAGCAGGCCTGTATGGCGCCCCAGCCGCGTCGTTTCAACAGCGCCTTGAGTGCCAGCACCCAGTCGCCCAGCGTCACCAGCAGCATGTGCAGGGCAAGCCCCGCCACCCCGTGATGCTTGCGAAAGTACAGCAACTCGCTTTCGATCTGATAGGACGAGATCTGCCGGCTGGCAGCCTCCAGCTCCGCCACCGACTTGGAGCTTTCGCCACCGATATGCACCACCGTGGTATGCGGGTAGAACACCACTTTCCAGCCCGCTTCCTTCACCCGCTTGCAGTGGTCCACCTCCTCGTAATAAAGGAAATAGCGCGGGTCGAACAAACCCACCTTGTCGAGTACTTCGCGGCGTACCAGGTAGAAGCAGCCGGGCAACCAGTCACACTCGCGCACAGAGGCGTGGTCCCAGTTCATTTCGTCGACCATCTTCAGCCCTGGGAAGAACCGCCCCAACCCGGTACGCCCAACGAACACATTGAGCGGCGTGGGGAAGTAGCGACAGCTTGGTTGCAGGTCGCCATCGCGCCCCTCCAGGCGCACCCCCAGTACGCCGCACTCCGGGTGGGCGTCCATGTAGTCGAGCGTTTTTTGCAGCGAGTCGGCGGCAACGAAGGCATCGGTATTGAGCAGCAAGGCGTACTTGCCCTTGAGGTGCGCCAACAACTGGTTGTTGGCCCGGCCGAACCCCACGTTCTGCTTGTTGCTCAGCAGCAGAGCCTCGGGGCACACCTGGGCCATGCGCTGCACCGAGTCATCGCGCGAGGCATTGTCGACCACCAGGTAGCTGGCCAGCCGCTCGCTGTCGGCCCGGCGCAGTGCATCGAACATCGGCTGCAGCAGTCCAGCGGTATTGAAGTTCACCACCATGACATCCACAGGTTTGCTAGCCATTTTTGCCGTCCCCGAAGAAATACTGACGTCTTTGCGCCATCAATAGCGGTTCAACTTCCGGGTCATAGGCCCCGTTGCGCTGCTTCACCAGATCTATCCATGGGTAGGCTTCGCAACGTGCCTCGACCCGTTGGATCAACTGCTCGGTGGTACAGATGAACACGGCCGGGTTGCCACCATAGACGGTGCCTGGTGGCACGTCCTTGGTCACCACCGCCCCTGCCGCCACGATGGATTCGGGCCCGATGGTCACGCGAGGCATCACGATCGCACCATGGCCGATGAAGCAATTGTCCTTGATGTCGATGAAACCGACCGAATCCAGGTGCTTGCCAAAGCGATGCTCGATCAGCAATACCACCCCGTCATGACCGATCAAGGTGCAGTCGGACAGGCCCACGCTGTTGCCGATGCGGACCAGCGACGGGTCGAGAAACTTGCAGCCTGTATTGACGAAGAAATTGCTGCCAACCGAGTGAAAGTTGCCCCATCGGGCCAGATAGGCCCCCCATTCAAGACCAGAGGGGTTGCAGAACCTCCTGTAGAATTTGCCCCCTCGCCCGGTTGCATGGGCGTAGTGCGCCACTGCCTTGCGTATCCATCCCTTCATACTGCCTGGCCTCGCGATCTGAACAATCTGGAGTGTCCTGAGGCGTTCCGGTCTCGTTCTTCTAGGTGCTGACCGCATCGCACTCACCCGTGTACAACCCGCATCACGCAGCGGCGCTGCCGGCCGCTTTCAACTTGTTATCGAGGTGGTCGGCCAGCCGCACGGCAAATTGCAACAGCGGCATGGTCGGGTTGGAGGCGCCGCCCTTGGCAAAAATGCTGCTGCCGGCGACATACAGGTTTTCGGTACCGAACACCTTGCAATTGGCATCGACTACACCGAACTGCGGCGAGGCGGCCATACGCGTGGTGCCCATGTGATGGGCATGGGGTGCCATTTTCAGCGGAATCGAGGTGTCATAGACGAAATCGTTGAGTTTGACGAACCCCAGATCCATGTCGGCGAACTGCTTGGCCAGTTCGCTGCCAATGCACTTGATGGTGTGCCGGTCTTCGGCGCTCAGCACCCAATTGACATTGACCTTGGCCACGCCCAGCGCATCCTTTTGGTCCAGCAACGAAATACGGCTGTGCAGGTTGGGGAACTGCTCAATCATGGTGCTGATAATGCCGTCACCCGGGCAACTGAACTTGGCGACGAAGGCGACCTTGTTGGCAAACCCCATGTCGCAGGCCAGGCTCTCGAGAAAATACTTGACCTCGGCAGTGCGGCCATAGGTTTTCACATCGGCCAGCAGGGCGGCGGTGACATTGCCTTTACCGGCCTTGTACTCGTCGACGAAAGCATCGGTGGTGTAGTACTGGCGCGGCTCTGGGTCCTGCCCGGACTTAAGGATAAAAGTGCCCATTTCGATGTTCAGGTGTTCCATGAAACACCCGCCGACCAGCCCTTCCTTGCCCACCACGCCTGCAGCCACCAAGGTCTCGCTGTTGAGCAACTGCCGGGCATTCTCGATGGCACCTGTGGCCAGAATGAAATTGCCAGCCACCAGGCGTTGACGATTGCGCTCATAGTCGGACAAAACCACCGCAGTCAGGTGGCCGGAAGCCTTGTCGAACTCCAGGTCGACGCAATTACAGTTGATGAATACGTCCAGGCCTGGGGTCTGCTCCAGTGCTGAAGCGTACTTTTGCGCAAAGCGTGTCGGCGTGCTGAGCAGAAAACGGTCCGCCTCGAAGTCACCACCATTGAGGCCGGCATTCACCGCGCGAAAATCCGAGCCAGGCGCCAGATCGACGATCTCCATCGCTGCCGGCAGGAAGCCTTCGATCTCCGAGTAGGGAATTGGCCAGCCCGGCAAGTCGCCTGGCGGGGCGACGGCAAAATCCGAGGGAGTGAATGGACGGCAACGGCCAGCCCAGTGATTGGAGGTACCACCCAGGTAACGCAGGCGGGTTTCCTCGGCATACAGTTCCAGGCCGGTGGATGAGCACGCGTACAAGCCTTGCGAGTGCGGCGCATATTCACGCCCCCCGCCTTCGGCGATCATGACGCTCCAGCCGGCGGCTGCCAGGCGCAAGCCCAAGGTTATACCCGCCGGGCCGGCCCCGATGATGCAGAAGTCATAGTGGTCGCGCAGCGCCTTCTGCTGCTGAAAGTCCTTGATCATACTGACGCGTTCCGGAAGTAACGGGACGGTAATACCCAACCGTTGATTACCACGAACCCGGGCTTTTCGACCGGCTTGCCGGCAACGGCCGCCGAGGCGCCGAACACCGCCCCCCCCACACTGAGCAAGACACAACTCTGGAGAAAACCTCTACGACCCAACTGCGCATTACAAAAAGTGAGCTTCTCCATGATCCCGTGACCTGTAGCCATGAAAGTTACACCCAGCAAACTGCGCTACAGCCAGTTGAAAAAGGCCGTCAACAGTGCCCCGCACAGCGCCCCGACCAGCAACATCGGCAGGACCATCAGCTCACGTTTGAGGCTGAAGATATCCAGTTTGCAGTTCACATACACAACCAGCACAAGCGTTGGCACAGCATGCAGGGCAACCCCCCAGATCGCCCACTCCACCCCGCCAATTGCCAGTAGTAGCGGCAACAGCCCCCATAACGAGACCAGGCGGATAATGTTGTCCATGGCCTGGTACTTGGTCAGGCCCAAGGCAATCCACACCTGATGAGCCAAGGTATAGCGCAATACGATGAACGATAGCGAGAGAATCGCCAGCATCGGCCCGGCTTCGCGGTAGCGATCGTCATACATCCAGCCGATCAGCAGCGGGCTGGCGGTCAGGAAACCGCCACAAATGAACAGCACCAGCAGGTCGACCAGCAGCCGAAAACGGAAATACAGCGCTTTCAGGCGCGGCTTGTCGTCGGCCCTGGCCGCCTCGCTGAAAGCAGGCAGCGCCACCGCGCCGACAATTTTCATGAGCGCGGTCTGCACCGCACCCAGGATCAGCACGGCGATCGAATACACACCCAGTTGCGCCGCCGACATGCTGGCGCCAAACCATATGCGGTCGCCGTACATCGCCAGTACGCCGACCATCGACGACAACAGGATCCAACGGCCAAACACGATCAACTCGGTCAGCGCCGAACGGTCCCAGCGCAGGTGGTTGGTGGGCCCCTCCAGGGCGGTGTGCCCCAACACGGTCCAGACGACCGCCGAAACCAGGCCTGATAACACCAGCGCCCAGATCGAATGGGTCAGCAAGCCCAGCACCAGCATCACCACCAGGCCAGCCACCTGCGAGGCAAGGTCGACCAGCACCACGCGCTTTTGTTGGAAAGTTCGTACCGCCACATCTATCTTGGTGGACTGGAAACCCCAGATGACCGCCGACAGGCCGGTGACCGCCAGTACCATCGGCAGTACCGGCGCGGCATAAGTAGAGTCTGCCGGCCACAGCTCAGCCAGTTGTGCCAACCAGGCCCCCAGGGCCAGCAGCAGGGTAAGGGCAAACAGCAGGAAACCGCGGATGATCTGCACGGTCCAGGCGGTATTGAGAAAATCTGGATCGTCACCACGGTGGCTCTGGATGATGTTCTGGCGCAGGCCGACATCGGAAAGCAAATGCAGCAGTATCGAAACAGTGGTGGCAATGACCATCACGCCGAACATTTCCGGCAGCAGCAAGCGGGCCATGATCAGATTGCCGCCCAGGCGCATCACCTGTGAAGCCACCTGCGAGACCAGGTTCCATGAACCGGCCCTCAGGGCCCGCTTGCGCAGGCTCGCGGCGGCTGACACATCAATCGACGGCATGACTTCAATCTCTGACTGATTGGCTAAAAGTCACTATAGTTTCAATTAGCCACGATGCTAGCCGTTGCCCACCGAAGGAAAGGTGTACATAGCCGATGCCTGAACATTTTCGTGCGTTGATCGTCATCCTGTTTTTGGCGAGCGTGGTCTTCCTGATGGCGCGCCGGCCTGCCACCGACCTGATTCCGCTCAGCGACTACAAGCGCCGGCGCAATCTGTGGTTCCTGCTGACCCTGCTGGCTTTTTTCTCGCACAGCTTCTGGCTGTACCTGGGCGTGGGCGCGGTCGTCCTGTTGCTGGCCGGGCGCCGCGAGCACAACCCCATGGCGCTGTTCTACATGCTGCTGTTCCTGATCCCGCCAGCGTCGGTGCAGGTGCCCGGGTTTGGCGTGGTCAATTACCTGGTCGACCTGAACCATATTCGCCTGCTGAGCCTGTGCGTGCTGCTGCCGGCCGCGCTGCACCTGCGCCGCCAGGGTGACACCCTGCGCTTTGGCCGCACCTGGGCTGATAAATTGCTGGCGGCCGGCCTGCTGTTGCTGAGCGTGCTCTATTTACGCGAAACCACGCCTACCGACACGCTGCGCCAGGCGCTGTACCTGTATGTCGACGTACTCCTGCCGTATTACGTGGCCAGCCGTGGCCTGCGTCAGATCAGCGACTTCAAGGACACCCTGCTGGCCTTCGTACTCGCCTCTTTCGTCATGGCGCTGATCGCTGTGGCCGAGTATGTGCGCCACTGGTTACTGTACAGCGCCCTGGTCGACGCCATGGGCGTGCCATGGAGCATGTCCGGCTACCTGAGCCGCGGCGGTGCGCTGCGGGCGAGCGTCACCACCGGCCAGGCGATTGTACTGGGTTACGTAATGAGCGTGGCCATCGGCCTGTTCCTGTTCGTGCAAGGCTATGTGCAACGCCCGCTGCACAGGGCCATGGGCGCCCTGCTGCTGGCCGCCGGGCTGTTCGCGCCATTGTCGCGTGGCCCGTGGATCGGCGCCGTGGTCATCGTGGTGGTGTTCATTGCCCTGGGCAAAGGCGCCGTCAAGCGCCTGGCGCTGCTGGGTGCGGCTGGCATGCTGGCGTTGCCCTTGCTGACTGTCGTGCCTGGCGGCGACAAGGTGCTGGACCTGTTGCCGTACATCGGCAGCATCGAGAAAGAGAACATCACCTACCGCGAGCGGCTGATGGACAACGCCTGGATCGTCATCCAGCGCAACCCATTGTTCGGCTCCTTCGATTTCCGTAACACACCCGAAATGCAGGCGATGATCCAGGGCGAGGGCATCATCGATATCGTCAACACCTACATCAACCTGGCGCTGCGGGCCGGCCTGGTCGGGCTAGGCCTGTTCGTGGCGTTCTTTGCCGTGCTGCTGCTGGGTATCCGCAGGGCCATGCTCAGTTTTGCCGACAAGGATGACGAACGACGACAGCTCGGCCGGGTGTTGCTGGCAACGCTGATCGGCATTCTGGTCATCATCTTCACCGTCAGCAGCATCACCTTCATCCCGGTGGTGTACTGGTCTATCGCAGGGCTGGGCGTGGCCTACATCCAGATGGTTCGCCGCCTGCACAACAGCCCGGCCGTTGAGCTGGCAGAACCCGACCTACAACCCAGGTAATGCTCATGAATAGGCTGTCCCTGCGTCATTACGTGCGCCTTTCGGCCATTGCCGGCCTGGCCCTGCTGCCGCTGGCCAGCGGGGCTTCAGACTGGCAGATCAGTGTCAATGAGCAAAATGGCTTGCCTACCGTGACACACGGCGGTGGCCCGGTCATGAAGGCCAAATTCGATTTCTGGGCTGCCAACTGGAGCTGGACCGGTTTCTATACCGACTTCAAGGTCAATGGCCCTTACCACTACACGCTGCGGGGCAAGAACAAGGAACTGGACTTCGACCTGCAGGCTGACATCCGTAAGGAACAGGCACAAACCCTGAGCTGGGCCTTCGACCTCGACGCCCACAGCCGCCAGAACGGTGTCATGGGTGGCGGCATGGTGTTCCAGTTCGATCCGGCACAAATCGCCGGCGACATGGGGGCCCCGCAGTTGCTGCCCGACAACCGCGGCTGGACGTGGGGCAAGGCCGACCAGGGTCGCCGCATCGAAATGCGCTTCGACCCGCCACTGGCCAAGGTCTATTTCGAGCGCGGCAACCCGTCCGAGCTGCGCGCATTCCTCTACAAGGACCCGATCAGCGCCGGCCGCCAGCAGCTCAAGGCTGTGCTCAACGTGACCGGCGACATCGAACTCGGCCCGACGCCCACCGAGCGCTTCGGCCTGGCAGACCCCGCCAAGTGGCCTGATGACCAACTGGACTGGCGCACCTCGCCGGTGGACCTGTCGTTCCTCAACGCAGCGGAAAAACCCGCCGGCAAGCGTGGCTTCGTCAAGGCGGTCGGCGACCAGTTGATGTTCGCCGACAACACCCCAATACGCTTCTGGGGCACCAACCTGTCGGCCTACTCGCTGTTCAAAAGCCCCGACGACGAAATACGCCAACAGGCCAAACGCCTCTCGGCACTGGGTTTCAACCTGGTGCGCCTGCATCACCACGACTCGCCCTGGGTCAGCCCCAACGTATTTGGCGACGGCACCTTGGTGCGCGATACCCAGCAGCTCAGCACCGAATCGCTGCGCAAGCTCGACCTGTGGATCAAGTCACTCAAGGACGAAGGCATCTACATCTGGCTGGACATGCATGTGCAGCGTGCGTTTACCGCCAACGACAATATCGAAGACTTCAAGGAGCTGCCCGAGAAGGATGGTCGCGTCGACCTGAAGGGTTACGCCTACGTGAACGACAGTATCCAGCAAGCGATGAAACGCTTCGCCGAGCAGTACCTGACCCATGTGAACGAATACACGGGCCTGGCCTACAAGGACGACCCGGCCATCGCCGCCGTGCTGATCACCAACGAGAATGACCTGACCCAGCATTACGGCAACGCCCTGATGCCGAACAAGGATGTACCGCGCCACAGCGAGCGCTACATGACCGCAGCCAAGGCCTTTGCCAAACAGTTTGACCTGCCCGCCGACCTGACCTGGCGTGCCTGGGAGCATGGGCCGTCGAAGCTGTTGCTCAACGAGCTGGAACAACGCTTCAATGCCGACATGATCGCCCACTTGCGCAGCGTGGGCGTGAAAGTCCCCATTGCGACCACCAGCACCTGGGGCGGCAATGGGCTTAGCGCACTGCCGGCACTGAGCGTTGGTGATGTCATCGACGCCCACAGCTACGGCGACGCAGGCCAATTGGAGAAGAACCCGCTGACCAGCGACGGCATGATCGACTGGATTGCTGCCGCCCAGGTCGTCGGCAAACCGCTGACCGTCACCGAGTGGAACGCCGAGCCCTTCCCGCTGCCGGACCGTCACTCGCTACCCATTTACATCGCCGGCACTGCCAGCCACCAAGGCTGGGACGCCATGCTGCAATACGCCTACAGCCAACAAGCATTCAACCCAGGTTGGCGCACGGCGGACAACTGGCACGCGTACAACGACCCGTCGATGATCGCCACCCTACCCGCCGCTGCCCTGCTCTATCGCCGTGCGGACGTGAAACCCGCCACCACTCGCTACGTGTTCGCACCGACACCAGACACCCTGTACAACCAGGAAATCACCCCGCGTAACTCACCGCTGTTGCGCACGGCCATGGAAAAGGGCCAGTTGCAGATCGCCCTGCCACACACGCCGCAATTGCCCTGGCTAAAACCCGCGCCCATCCCGGCAGGCGCGCAGGTGCTGCATGACCCGGGGCAATCGCTGCTGGCCGCCGATGCCACCGAGTCGGTGACCGATACGGGCGAGCTCAGGCGCAACTGGCAACAAGGCATCTACACCATCGACACGCCACTGACCCAGGCCGCCAGCGGCTGGCTGGGCGGCCGCCCGGTCAACCTGGGTGCCATTCAGATACAAGCGAAAACGCCTTACGCCAGCGTCGTGGTCCAGAGCCTGGACGGCAAGCCACTGGGCCAGTCGCGCGAGCTTCTGCTGTCTCTGGGCACCCGTGCCATGCCCAAGGCCGATGACAAGACGCCGTTCAATGTCGAGCCCCTTGAAGGCCGCCTGGACATCAAGGCACCCGCCGGCCTGAAACTGTTCGCCCGCGATGCACGGGAGCAGCTGAAACCGCTGCCGGTGGCCTACAAGGAAGGGCAATACACCATTACCTTCGACGGAACCTACATGTCCAATTGGCTATTCTTGAAATAGAGCATATGGCCATCTACGCTCAGGTCACCTGTAGCTGATCATCCCACCTGCACGTGTCAGGGAGTGTTCACTGCGTCTGTAAACAGCAGATTCCAGGAGGTGGGGATGAAATATCTGGTTGTGGGTGGTGCAGGCTACATTGGCTCGCACATGGTCAAGCACCTGCTCGCCGCCGGCCATGAAGTGCTGGTGGCGGACCTGGTCTCACCTGGCCCCGGTATCCAGTGGGCCAAGCTCGACATCGCCGACGAAGCCGCACTGGATGTGCTGTTTGGCGTGTGCCGCTTCGATGCGGTGTTTCACTTCGCCTCGTTCATTCAAGTGGGCGAGTCGGTCAGTGCACCCGGCAAGTACTACCAGAACAACGTCGCAGCCACCCTTTCCCTGCTGCAGGCCATGGTCAATGCCGGCATCAGGCACCTGGTGTTTTCTTCGAGTGCCGCCGTTTACGGCAACCCGCAGTACGTGCCGATCGATGAAGCGCACACCAAGGGACCGATCAACCCGTACGGGTTGAGCAAATGGATGGTCGAGCAGATTCTTGAGGACTTCGACCGGGCCTATGGTTTGAAGTCGGTATGCCTGCGCTATTTCAATGCAGCGGGCGCTGACCCGGAAGGCCAGCTAGGCGAGCGTCATGAACCGGAAACCCATCTGATCCCCTTGATCCTGCAGGCTGCATCTGGCCGGCGTGAGGCGGTGACAGTGTTTGGTCGCGACTACGACACACCGGATGGCACCTGCATACGCGACTACGTGCATGTGGCAGACCTGGCGGCGGCCCATGCACTGGCAGTGGATTATTTACTGGACGGTGGCGAGCGTGCCGCGTTCAACCTGGGCAATGGCCTGGGCTTTTCGGTGCAGCAGGTGATCGATACGGCCCGGGCAGTGACCGGGCGACAGATCAATGCCCTTGACGCACCGCGTCGCGCCGGCGACCCGCCACGGCTGGTGGCGGATGCGAGCAAAGCCATGCAGGTGCTGGGCTGGCGCCCGGCATTCGCCTCATTGGAGCAGATTGTGCGGCATGCGTGGCAATGGGAGTTACAGTATCCCTGGGAGCGCTGAGTTGCCCTCGGCTTCCTGTAGGCGCAGCACAAGGCTGCGCCTACAGGCGCATTGCCAGAAGGCTCAGTAATAGGTGCGCGGCTGTTCGTCAGCCTTGTTCAACACTGTCCCGATCAGGTTCACCGTGGCCAGGTGATGCAGGCAATCCTCGATTTCCTTCTTGTTGTTCATCCCGTTGGCCACCACCAGCAATACGCAGTCGAACTTGGGCATCACGGTGATCGCATCGTCCGAGCTGAGCAGCGGTGGCAAATCGAAAATGCAGATGCGCGATTCGTAGCGGTTGCGCAAATCGCCAATCAGGTTGTTCACCTTGGGCGAGGACAGCATCTCGGTCGACAGAGGCACGGGTACCCGCGTTGGCAGCACCACGAAGCGCGGCAAGGTGGGGTTGACCAGACAGTCCTGCAACTCGGCCTTGTCCGTCAGAAACTCGTTCAGTGCCTGCTCCATGGGCAGCCCCAGGTAACTGCCGACCTTGGGCCGACGCAGGTCGAAGTCCACCAGCAACGCAGTCTTGGTGGTGTGGTGGGCAATACTCATGGCCAGGTTGATCGCCAGCATTGTCTTGCCCGCTTCCGGCGTTGGCGAGGTGATGGCCAAGGTACGCCAGCCGTTCTCGTCCATGGCCCTGAGCACCTGCGTACGCAACAGGTCGATCGGCCCGTTCATGTTGGAGTTCTTGTTGTACGCCACGATGCGGTTACGCTCCAGGTGGTCTGCACGCAGCGGCACCACCTTGGTGTTCACGTAATCGAACTGACCCGGCACTTCGGCCAGCGCCGTACCAGGGGCGGGAGACAGTGCCTGGGGGGTACCCGGGGTAACCTGATGAATATTGTTGCCAACAGCCGGCTTGATCCTGTCCATCACTGCTTTCCCTATACAAACCGAGACATGACTTTGTACAACAGCACATCCAGTGGCATGTAGAACACGTGCACCAGCCCTATCATGATAGCTGCCAACGCCAGTGCCGCCAGGATCAGGCGATTGCGCCAGCGCTTGCGTCGAGCCACGTCGGCCCGGGTATCGATATAAGGCAGTGCCACCAGTACCCGTTTGCCCAGCAGACTTTCCAGGGCACCAACGCCACGCACGCGCTGATTGAGCATTTCCAGCAGCATCACCAACGCCCCGCCACCGGCCGGTGCCAGCACCAGACCCAGCGCAGCGATTTTCTTGCGGTTAGGCTTGATCGGCTTCTCAGGCAACAGAGGAGGCTCCAGCAGCACAAAGCGTTCAGCCTTGTTTTCCTGCTCGAGGCTTTCGGTAATCTTTGCGCCCATTTCCTTGGCACGAATCTCTTCGTATTTCTTGCGCGCGTTGTCGTGGTCACGCATCAAGGTCACCAGACCACGCTCGACTTGCGGCGCCTCGAGGATCTCGGCTTCGTAGCCTTCCATTTTCCGGGTCAGCTCACGCTTTTGTTCTGCCAGCGAGGCAATACGCACCTGGGCGGCGCTCATCTTGGCGCGAACACGGGCCGCGTCGAGGCTGACCGTGGACACGGCCGCAGTGCTCCCCCCACTGGCTTCGAGTGCCTGTATCTTGCGTTTGACCGACACTACATCCGGGTGGGCATCCTTGTAACGGGTCAGCAGCTGCGCGTATTCGGCTTTCAGGCTTGGCAGGTCCTCGGGCTGGTCGGCACGGGTTGGCCGGGTGCCCTCGGCAGCCTTGGTGGCAAGGCCGGCATTGGCCGCAGACAGCTCCAGCTCAAGGTAGCGCAGCTCCTCCTGGGCAGCCTTGTAGTCACGGTCGACCTCACGGAATTCCAGCTCCGCCCGCGACAGCATGTTCATCCGCAGGGTCTGGTGCTCGGGCAAGGCATTGGCATGGGCCTGCTTGAAATCGGCCAGCTGATTTTCCAGGGTGGCCAGCTCGGCACCCAGCTTATTGGCTTCCTGGGTGAGGAATTCGGTGGTTTCGTTGGCCCGCTCGGTGCGCTGCTTGAGGTTTTCGTTGAGGAACAGCGTCACCAGTTCATCGGCGACTTCCTTGGCTACTTGTGCCTGTTTGTGCTCGAACGACACATTGAACGCCACGGTCGCCTCACCACGACCGCGCACGAAGGTGGTAAGGGTTTCGACCACGATCGCGTTGCGCATCTGGTCGATCTTGTCGCTTTCGCTGAAGCGCTTGTCGGCGAAGAGCTCGTACTTGCCGATGATGCGCAGCAGGTTGTCGCGGGTCATCACCCGTTGGCGGATCACCTCGATGCGCTCATCGGCAAAACTGGTGTTGTTGGTCGACACCAGCTCAGGCGAAATCTGCTGCGACTCCACCAGAATGGTGCCGGTCGACTGATAGATCGGCGGCACCATCAGCGCGACGGCCACGGTCGCGGCGAGAATGACTGCGGCACTCACCCCTAACACCAGGGCCCTGTCCTTGATAATGGCGATGTAATCTCTGAGGGAGAGCTCGTAGTCAGACTTCATAGGGCCACCTGCCTGCAGTTCAGATGTCGGGGTACCTGTACGTCAACGTCAAACCAACGATCGTAGCGGTCGCATCCGGTACATGGTCCTGCTGCCGTTCCTTGTACATCAGCGACAGGCGCAGGTCCCAGTAAGGCGAAAACTGGCGGCTGGCCCATACGCTGTAAGTCTGCAGCGTGTTGGGCGACTGCCCTTTGCTGTCTTGCCACGCGGCGTCGGCACCGACCCGGGACAACTCGGTCAGCGCATAGCTCCACACACCACGCACCTGGTCCAGCTCGGCGAAGCCGCCTTCGGCGCTTGCTACCGTGCTGCGCTCGGCGGTAAAGCTGGCGTCGGCACGCGGGCCGGTGTAAAGCAGCGCAACACCACCCTCCCCGCGCCGGCCGCCGTCATCACCTGACACTTGGTTGACGCCAACATGGGCATCGGCGCTCAAGCCTTCGGCAAGCTGGTATTTGATGCCGACTGCCGGGGTGTAGCTGTTGGAAGCGGTCGCGGTAAGGTCCTGTTCTGGCTCATAGCGCCGGGCACCAAAACGGGTATACAGGTCAGCTCGCTCACTCCAGGCGTAAGTCCAGGTAAAGACGTTCGCCAGTTCGTCGTAGCCCGTCAGCGTGCTGATGTCATAACGGGCACGGCTGTAGGTGGTTTCGTTGCTCAAGGTACTGCGCTCGGTCACCGCCTGGCTCCAGTTGCCAGTCAAGGTGTAAAGCTTCTGCGTACCGTCGGTGGTAATCACCCCGGTATCCAGTACTGTCCCCGACAATGTCGAGCTTTCGTTGTAGCGCCCCACCAGGCCGAACCGCCCCCGCTCGGTGGTACGCTGCCAACCCAGGCTGATGTCAGGGTCTTCACGGTCATCGACGATATCCGTATCGGACGAGCGCAGCACATGCATGCCAAGCCCCAACCTCAATTCGTCACGGTCGAAAGTACCAATCAGGGTGTAATCCGGCGCGATGATCGTGCGCGTTATGCCCTTTTCCCCCGAGGTCAACAGCAATGGGTTGCTGTCGTATTCGACGGATGTCGGTACCACCACCGTAGACTGCCAATTTGCCGCCAGTACCGCGTCCGTGAACGGCAAGACCAGGATTGCCGTTGCAATGCGAGTTGTTCTAAGAAGAGGCATTAAATGTTCTTATTAAAGGCAAGATCAAGGAACGACCAGCGTATCGCCAGCCTGAAGTTGGATGTTGGTGGACATGTCCCGCCCAGACACCAGGTCCTTATATCGCACGGGCAGGATCTTTTGGGAAGCACCGGTGCCGCGGACCACCTTGATTTCGCTTTCATCCGCAAACTTGTCCAGGCCGCCCGACATGCTCAGCGCCTGCAATACGGCCGTGGGGCCTGCCATTTGCACAGGCCCGGGCTTGATCACTTTGCCCTGTACATAGACCATGTTGCCGGCAATGCTTTTGACGACAACGCTGACGTTAGGGTCGGGGAGGAATTTTTCGAGTTTGGCAGCGACCTGCTTTTCCACTGCCGTCACATCCAGCCCGGCAACATTGATGCGCCCGGCCAAGGGGAAGGTGATACTGCCATCGGGAAGTACGGTGGCTTCTTGACGCAGGCTGTCTTCCTGCCACACCGATACCATCACCACATCGCCGGGGCTGAGCAGGTAGGCAGCACTGCTCTGGTCGGCGTTACCGGCGCCAGACCACACCGTCAGCATGCAGAAAGCGGCAAACATTGAACGCACCATGAGGGTCCCTCCGGCCAAATGGCCCGACAAAGAGCACTGAATGAGAACAACACACCAACTCTCGCTCCGCTTCACGGCGCACAGCTGCCGTGATGGCCTCGACCTTCCTGGAGGCCCTTGCCTTGACGCTGCAGACGTGGCTGCAACGCCTTGTAAACGTTGGTCCTACGGGCTACTGGGAATATAGCAACGGTTGGAGAATTCACAAGCCATGCTTGTGGCCTCGCAGCAAGGGGTCACTTTAGGACCCGGTATACGGCTCAGATCTTTCTGCGGTTGGCAACGGCAACAAAACCGACCACAGCAAAGGCAAAGAACCAGCCTGCAGTTGAAACAGGAATGATACTGTTCTGATTTATATACGAATCCGCTGCGCGGGCAGCACCACTTAGCATCACCAGCAAGAACATCGATTTGATTATCAGAGTCGTGCGCATACTCCCCTCCTAAAAACAGGAAAATCAATTAGTTATTGGCGCTGTGCTGCGGGAGTTGTTTCGTTGTTGACTTGAGCTTATGGGCACAATGACACTACGTCAATGATCCGACACCATAATAAAATTCAATGAGCGATGGGCGCATTCGTCAAAAAAACGGCATGCAGATTATGCAAGGGAGGGATGATGCGATGACCATGGCGTTTCACAGCTGAGAACACGTGGGGGCATGATTGCCCCCTGCGGTTTCATTCGTCTGCGTGGTGAACCACAACCAGTAACTGCGCCGGTGTCGCACCTACCGAGCGCAGGCGGTGCGGCGTCTGGGCATTGAAATGCAGGGCGTCGCCCTGCTCCAGCAACACCCGCTCACTCATGAAATCCACTTCCACCTGGCCTGCGTGAACAAACAGGAACTCTTCGCCCTGGTGTTCCTTGAACGTGGGGTCGCTGAACTCGGACGGCGGCTGAATCAGAAACGGCAGCAGGCTGCGCTGGCCAACCTGACTGGTGAGGGCCGCGTACCCCGGCCCTTGCCCATCGCCCACCAAGGCCTGGCGCTCGGTACGGCGCACCAGGCTGTAGCGGCTCTGACCGGGCTGTTCTTCGGCGAACAGCTCTTCTACATTGACGTTCAGTGCCCTCGCCAGTTTCAGCGCCGCAGCGATCGAGGGCGTGTTGAGGCCGCGCTCGACCTTGGACAGGTAGCTTTTGGTCATGCCAGTCTTTTCGGCCAGCATTTCCAGGGTCATCCCCAGTTTCTTACGCAGCAGTTTCAATCGGATAGACATGTGACGCGGGTTTCCCAGGCTGAGGCAGCCATGATACGCGTCTGAAAGCTGGCGCCAAGTCTCCAGGGGCCTCGAATCAAGGCATCACGGGCGGCACGTACTGCAGCGTTGTACCCAGCGCCCAGAGCAACACCAGCACCAACGGCACATGCACCAGCAATTGCACGAACGAGAAACCGATCAGGTCGCGCGCCTTGAGCCCCAGCACGCCCAGCAGCGGCAGCATGTAGAACGGGTTGATCAGGTTCGGCAAAGCTTCGGCCGCGTTGTAGATCTGCACGGCCCACCCCAGGTGGTACTGCAGGTCGTTGGCCACCAGCATCACGTAAGGGGCCTCGATGATCCACTTGCCGCCACCTGAAGGGATGAAGAAGCCCAGCACCGCCGAATACACGCCCATCAGCACGGCATACGTGTCATGGGTGGCAATCTGGGTGAAGAACAGTGAAATATGGTGGGCCAGCGTCTGTTCATCGACGCCCTTCACCTGCGTGAGGATAGCGGCGATCGAACCATACAGCGGGAACTGGATGAGCACACCGGTGGTGGTCGGTACCGCGCGTGCCACCGCGTCAAGGAAGCTGCGTGGGCGCCAGTGCAGCAAAGCACCGAGCATGATGAACAACAGGTTGTAGGTGTTGAGCCCCGAGATGGCGGTAATCGCAGGTTTTGTCGCAAACTCCTGATACAGCCAGCCAGCAGCCAAGGCCACCAACAGCAGGATCAGGATCGGGCTGTGTTCCAGCCACTCCCCCGGGCGCGTGCGTTGCGGCGCGGGTGGCGCTGTGAAGCTGGGGTCGACACCGCAGTCTTCTGCGCTACGTGCGCTGTTCGGGCCCGGAGCGGTGGCATAGGCGATCACCAGCGAGACCACCACCAGTGCCGCCAACATCACGCCGGACTGCCAGAGAAAGATGGTTTCGGTAAACGGGATCACCCCGGTTATCGACAGGATTGAAGGTGGCAGGCTGGCCGGGTTGGCCTGCAGCTGCGCCGCCGAGGATGACAGGCCCAACGCCCACACCGCACCCAGGCCCAGGTAAGCCGCCGCACCCGCAGCGCGGTAGTCCATCTTCAGGTCGGTGCGCCTTGCCAGGGCGCGCACCAACAAACCTCCAAACACCAGCGACAGCCCCCAGTTGAGCAAGGAGGCCAGCATCGAGATCAGTGCTACCCAGCACACTGCCGAGCGCCCATTGCCGGGGATGCGCGCCAGGCGATCGATCAGCCTCGCGGCGGGCGGCGAGCTGGCCACCACATAACCGCCGATGACCACGAAGGCCATCTGCATGGTGAACGGTATCAGGCTCCAGAAGCCGTCGCCAAACGCCTTGGCGGTGTCGGTCGGTTTGGCGCCCATGGCCAGTGCGCCGATACACACCAGCAGCACCGCCAGCGCGGCGAACACCCAGGAGTCGGGGAACCAGCGTTCAGCCCAGTTGGAGCAGCGCAAGGCAAAGCGCGCGGAGCGGCTGTCTTGAATTTCAGCGGCCACGGTTGAATTCCTTTTATTGGTTTTATGGGATGAAGCGGTATTGCCAGGCAACGCAAAAAACCTGTGGGAACGGGTTGACCCGCGAATGCGGCGGTCAATGTACCGACGCATTCGCGGGGCAACCCGCGCCTACAGGGTGAGATCACGTCATGCCTTAGAAGGTCATTTCCTTCACATCATCCGGCACGATCAGTTTGCCGGCGGTTTTCTCGATGATTTCCTCGACGCTGACCCCTGGCGCGGTCTCGCGCAGGATGAAGGCGCCGTCTTCGATTTCCAGGTAGGCCAGGTCGGTCAGCACCTTGCGGATGCAGCCTGCACCGGTCAACGGCAGGCTGCACTGTGGCAGCAACTTGGACTCGCCGTCCTTGGAGGCGTGGGTCATGGTAACGATGATGTTGTCGGCGCCGGCCACCAGGTCCATGGCCCCGCCCATGCCCTTGACCAGCTTGCCCGGAATCATCCACGAGGCGATGTTGCCCTGCACGTCCACCTCGAAAGCCCCCAGTACGGTCAGGTCGACGTGGCCGCCACGGATCATGGCGAACGATTGTGCCGAATCGAAAATCGAGGCGCCGCGGCGGGCGGTGACCGTTTGCTTGCCGGCATTGATCATGTCGGCATCGAGAGTGCTTTCGGTGGGGAATTCGCCCATGCCGAGCAGGCCGTTTTCCGATTGCAGCATCACATCCATGTCGGCGGGTACATAGTTGGCCACCAAGGTGGGGATGCCGATGCCCAGATTGACGTAGTAACCGTCCTTCAGTTCACGGGCAACGCGTTGCGCCATCTGTTCGCGGGTCAGTGCCATGGTCAGGATCTCTTTATTGTTCGGGTGGATGGCGCTCAGGCCTTGACGGTGCGCTTTTCGATACGTTTTTCGAAGGTGCCGACGATGACACGGTCCACGTAGATGCCCGGGGTGTGGATTTCGCTTGGCAGCAACACGCCGGGTTCGACGATTTCTTCCACTTCGACCACGGTGATCTTGCCGGCGGTGGCCGCCAGCGGGTTGAAGTTTTGCGCAGTGTTGCGGTACACCACGTTGCCGTAGTGGTCGGCCTTCCAGCCCTTGACGATGGCGAAGTCACCGGTGATGGACTCTTCCAGGATGTACTTGCGGCCCTTGAACTCGCGGACTTCCTTGCCGTCGGCAACCGGGGTGCCATAGCCGGTGGCGGTGTAGAACGCCGGAATGCCGGCACCACCTGCGCGCATTTTTTCGGCGAGGGTGCCCTGTGGGGTCAGTTCCACTTCCAGCTCGCCACTGAGCAACTGGCGTTCGAACTCGGCGTTTTCGCCCACGTAGGAGGCGATCATCTTGCGAATCTGCCGGTCTTCCAGCAGCACGCCCAGACCAAAACCGTCAACGCCGCAGTTGTTGGAAACCACGGTCAGGCCCTTGACGCCACGCCGCTTGATTTCGCTGATAAGGTTTTCCGGGATGCCGCACAGGCCGAAACCACCGGCCAGTACCGTCATGTTGTCGGTCAGGCCTTCGAGGGCCTGTTCATAGGTTGCAACGCGCTTGTCCAGTCCGGCCATGCTGATCCGCCTTTTGTAGTTGTTTAACCGACGAGGCTGTCGGTGAGCGTGTGCAGACATCTTCACCGCAAGCGACTGATTTGTTAATTTTGTTTTCGTCATCGATTGATAATTTTTACAAAACAAACGATAGGCCCGACATGAACGTCAAACAATTGCGCGCCTTTGTCGCCGTGGCCAAGTACCAGAGCTTCGCCCAGGCCGGTGAACACCTGCACGTTTCGCAACCGGCACTGAGCCTGACCATCAAGGCGCTGGAAGAAAACCTCGGCGGCGCCCTGCTCAGCCGCACCACGCGCAGCGTCAGCCTGACTGCCGAAGGCGAAGTGCTGCTGCCACTGGCACGCCGCCTGCTGGCCGACTGGGACGACACCGAAGAGATGCTGCGCCAGCGCTTTACCCTGCAATTGGGCCGTGTGTCAGTGGCGGCCATGCCGGCTTTTGCCGGCAACCTGTTGCCCCACGCGCTCAAGGTGTTTCGCCAGCGCTACCCCAAGGTCAACGTCACGGTGCACGACGTGATCAACGAACAGGTACAGGAACTGGTACGCCATCGCCGCGTCGAACTGGGCATCGGCTTCGAGCCGGATAACATCGATGGGCTGGACTTCCACCCGTTGTACATGGACCGCTTCGTTGCGGTAGTGGCCGCTGACTCGCCCTTGGCGCTGCTGCCCCAGGTCAGCTGGGCACAGCTGATGGCCGAAGATTTCGTGGCCCTGCAGCGCCCTTCGGCGGTGCGCCTGCTGATGGAGCAGAATGTGGCGGCCCGCCACGGCAAGCTGGCAGTCGCGTTCGAAAGCCACCAGCTGACGACCATCGGCCGCATGGTGGCCAGCGGCCTGGGGGTCAGTGCTGTGCCGGCGCTGTGCATCAACCAGATGCAGGAGCTGGGTGCCCGCTGCGTAACCTTGGTCGAGCCCACTGTCGAGCGGCGCATCGGCGTGATTGCCCTCAGCGAGCACAAGCTTTCCACCGCAGCGCAGGCACTGCTTGAGGTGCTTCTTTCCAATACCCGGATCCCGGAGGTGACATGCGTTACGTAAATCTGGCAGGCACGAGTGTTCCAGCCATCGGCCAAGGCACCTGGTACATGGGCGAAGACCCAGGTCGCAAGGCTGCCGAAGTCGCGGCGCTGCAACAGGGCATCGAGCTGGGCCTGAACCTGATCGACACCGCCGAGATGTATGCCGAAGGGGGGGCAGAAGAGGTCGTTGGCCAAGCCATTGCCGGGCGCCGCGACCGGGTATTTCTGGTCAGCAAGGTCTACCCGCACAATGCCGGCCTGCGCGGCATGGCGGCTGCCTGCGAACGCAGCCTCACGCGCCTGGGCACTGATTGCATCGACCTGTACCTGCTGCACTGGCGTGGTCAGCACCCGCTGGAGGAAACCGTCGAAGGCTTCGAGCGCTTGCGCGAGCAGGGCAAGATCAAGCGTTGGGGCGTGTCCAACTTCGACGTCGACGACCTGCGCGAACTGCACAACCCTGATTGTGCCACCAACCAGGTGTTGTATAACCCGGCCCAGCGCGGCATCGAATTCGACTTGCTACCGTGGTGCGAAAAACGTGGCTTGCCAACCATGGCCTACTGCCCGCTGGCTCAGGCCGGGCGCTTGTTGCAGCACCCGGTACTGGCGGAAATCGCCGAGCGCCATGGCGCCACACCGGCCCAGGTCTGCCTGGCCTGGGTGACCCGCGATGACGGCGTGATCGCCATCCCCAAGGCGGTGGCGCCCGAGCACGTGCGGCTCAATGCGGCGGCGGGAGCGCTGACCTTGACCGGTGAAGACCTGCGGGCGATCGACCGGGCGTTCCCCGCACCGACGCGCAAGCAGCGGTTGGCGATGGTGTAACCGGCGAGCGCAAGCTGGACCAGCAGGCGACCTCTGTGGGCGCGGGCATGCCCGCGAACACCGGCAAGGCCGGTGCCCTGCAACGCGGTGGCTGCTTCGCGGGCTCGCCCGCTCCCACAGACCGCGCAAGTACCGAGCGTTGAGCAACTGCGCCACCACCGCCCGCCGCTGCCGTTCGCCAAGCGCAATCTGGACCAGGACGCGACCTTTGGGAGCAACTGTCTTGCTCAATTTCTAAAAGCTGGCGCGATCCCTGTGGGAGCGGGCATGCCCGCGAACACCGGCAAGGCCGGTGCCATGCAACGCGGTGCCTGCTTCGCGGGCTCGCCCGCTCCCACAGGAGACCGCGCAAGTACCGAGCGTTGAGCAAGCCTTGAGCAACTGCGCCACCCGCCGCTGCCGTTCGCCAAGCGCAATCTGGCCCAGGACAGACCTTTGGGAGCAACTGTCTTGCTCACTTTCTAAAAGCTGGCGCGATCCCTGTGGGAGCTCAGGCCTAGTGGCAAACGTGGCAGTCGACCAAGGTATAACGCACCGTGGCCGATGAATGATTGGGGCAGGCTCAAAGTTGCAGGCGGTCAATGTGGGGCATGCCCGCGAACACCGGCAAGGCCGGTGCCCTGCAACGCGGTGGCTGCTTCGCGGGCTCGCCCGCACCCACAGGGAACCGCGCAAGTACCGAGCGTTGGGGGTCAGTGGAAATCCCGGCTGCGTACATCCAGCCCTTGCAACAGCGGACTCACATCCTCCAACCGCCGCGCAATCAGGTGCCGCACCCCATTCTCCTGCTCCAACCGCCCACTGACCTTGAGCAACTGGGAACCCACCAGCGCCCGCCGCTGCCGTTCGGCCAGCGCACGCCACACCACCACGTTGACCATGCCATGTTCGTCTTCCAAAGTAACGAAGGTCACACCGCTGGCGGTTTGAGGCCGTTGCCGGCCCACCACCAGCCCGGCCACGGCAATGTTGTCGCCATGCTCCACACCCTGCAATTCACTGGAGCTGCGACACCCCAGTGCCCTCAGGCGAGCGCGCAACAGGGCCAGCGGATGTGGGCCAAGCGTAGTGCCGAGGGTTTGATAATCGGCCATCAGGTCCTCGCCCACGGTTGGCACGGGCAATTGCACCGGTTCTTCAGGCAAGGCCTGCACATCGGCGAACAACGGCAGCTGCGGCTGCACCGCCGCCACCTGCCAGCGCGCCTGATGCCGATCGCTGGCCAAGGCGCGCAGCGCACCGCCATCAGCCAGGCGGGCACGGGCCCGTGCGTCCAGGCCGGCGCGCAGGCACAGGTCTTCGACGTTGCGCCACGGCCGCTGCGCCCTCGCCTGCTGCACGCGCCTGGCATCGGCTTCGGCCAGGCCACGCACCAGTCGCAGGCCCATGCGAATGGCAAGGGTGCCCTCAGCATCAGGCTCCAGGGTGCAGTCCCAGTCGCTGTGGCAGACATCCACCGGCCGTACCTCGATACCTTGGCGGCGAGCCTCTTGCAGCAACTGATCAGGGCTGTAGAAGCCCATCGGCCAACTGTTGACCAACGCACAGGTGAAAATCGCCGGCTCATGGCACTTCAGCCAACTGCTGGCATAGCACAGCAAGGCAAAGCTGGCCGCATGCGACTCAGGAAAGCCATAGCTGCCAAACCCCTTGATCTGCTCGAAGATGCGCTCGGCAAACGCCAGCGTGTAACCATTGCGCAACATGCCCTGCACCAGCCGTTCGCGGTGCGGTTCCAGGCCGCCGTGGCGCTTCCAGGCTGCCATGCTGCGACGCAACTGGTCGGCCTCGCCCGGGGTATAGTCGGCCGCGACCATCGCCAGCTCCATCACCTGCTCCTGGAACAGCGGCACGCCCAAGGTACGTTCGAACACTTCCTTCAGTTGCGGCGACGGATACGTCACCGGTTCCTGCTTTAGGCGCCGGCGCAGGTACGGGTGCACCATGTCACCCTGAATCGGCCCGGGGCGGACGATGGCAACCTCGATGACCAGGTCGTAGAACTTTTGGGGCCGCAGCCGCGGCAACATGGCCATTTGCGCGCGTGACTCGATCTGGAACACGCCCATGGTCTCGGCACGGCTGATCATGGCGTAGGTGGCCGGGTCTTCGCTGGGGATGGTCGCCAGGGTCAGGTGCCGGCCACGGTGGTGCTGCAGCAGGTCGAAGCAGCGGCGCAAGGCGCTGAGCATGCCCAACGCCAGTACGTCGACCTTGAGCAGGCCAACCATGTCCAGGTCATCCTTATCCCACTGGATCACCGTGCGCTCCGGCATCGCGGCATTCTCCACCGGCACCAGCTGGTCGAGCGGTTGCTGGGAGATGACAAAACCGCCCGGGTGCTGTGACAGGTGCCGGGGGAAGCCGATCAGTTCGCCGGCCAGCACCAGCACCCGCCGCAGCGAAGGGCTGCCCGCTTCGAAACCGGCTTCGGCCAGGCGCTGGTCATCGGGTATGCGATCGCTCCAGCGGCCACAGCATTTGGCCAGGGCATCCACCTGGTCGGCAGGTAGCCCCAGCACCCGCGCCACATCCCGCACCGCACCGGCGGCATGGTAGGTGTTGACTACCGCAGTGAGCGCCGCCCGGTGCCGGCCATAGCGACGGAACACATACTGGATCACCTCCTCGCGCCGGTCGTGTTCGAAGTCCACGTCGATGTCCGGCGGCTCGTTGCGCTCGCGCGACAGGAAGCGCTCGAACAGCAGGTGGTGTTTCATGGGGTCAAGCTCGGTGATGCCCAGTACGAAGCACACCACCGAGTTGGCTGCCGACCCCCGGCCCTGGCATAGGATGCGCTGACTGCGGGCGAAGGCGACAATGTCGTGCACCGTCAGGAAGTAGCTTTCGTAGCCCAGCTCTTCGATCAGCCCCAGTTCCTTGGCAAGCACAGCCCGCACCTTGCCACTCGGCCCGCCTGGCCAGCGCAGCGGCAGGCCTTGCTCGCACAATTCACGCAGCCAGCTTGCCGGGGTATGCCCCTCGGGCACCAGTTCGCGTGGGTACTGGTAGTTCAGTTCGCTCAGGTCAAACTGGCAGCGCCGGGCAATGACCAGGGTCTCGGCCAGCAGGTCGAGCGGATACAACTCGGCCAGTTGCGCCTGGCTGCGCAGGTGCCGTTCGCCATTGGCAAACAGAAAGCGCCCGGCCTCGCTCACCTGGCAATGCTGGCGGATGGCAGTCATGCAGTCCTGCAAGGCACGGCGACCACGCACGTGCATGTGCACGTCGCCACAGGCCACGGCGCGGATACCCACATCAGCCGCCAGTGCCCGCAACCGTTGCAGGCGCATGGCATCGTCACTGCCCCGGTGCAGGTGCACGGCCAGCCACAGGCGCTCAGCGAACACACTGCGCAGCCACGCGCCGGTAGCGGTATCGCCACTGTCAGCGGCCACCCACAAGGCCAGCAGGCCTTGGTGGTGCAGCAGCAAGTCATCACGAAACAGCTGGTACGCACCCTTCTCTGCCCGCCGCCGGGCACGGGTGATCAGCGCGCACAGGTTCTGGTAGCCGGTCAGATTCTCGACCAGCAGCACCAGCTTGGGCCCGTCGCACAATTGCACCTCGCTGCCAACGATCAGCCGCAACTGGTGCACCTTGGCTGCCTGCCAGGCGCGCACGATACCGGCCAGCGTGCATTCGTCAGTGATTGCCAAGGCCTGGTAGCCCTGCTCGCGCGCACGCCGGAACAGCTCGTCGGCGCTCGATGCACCGCGCTGGAAGCTGAAGTTGGAAAGGCAATGCAGCTCGGCATAACCCGGGGTGTTCATGCGAACCAACCCTGCAGCCAAAGCGGGCCGGCCTGGCTCAGGTCGCGGTAGGCCCAGCCGCGCAGGCCGTCGCGGGTTTCGATGCGGTAGTAGTCGCGACGCACATCGCCGCCATCCCACCAACCTGATTCGATGCGTTCGGCATAGCCCTGCACCTGGTAGGCGGCGTCATCCAGCGCGATCGGTGCCGACAACAGCCACCCCGGGCGGCTGCCCGCTGCAACCGGCATGTTGCCTTGGGCACCCTGCTCCACCAACTGCCAGGCGCATTCGGGGCGGTGATCGGCGGCTGCGCCAAGCCCCTTGACGGCCTCATCCCCCAGGCGGGCGCGCAACCGCTCACGCAATTGCGCCCAGGGTTGCGCCTGTTGCGCCCGCGGGTCGAACAACGCCTGATGCTGTGGCACGAAGGGTGGCAAGTCTTCGGCAACCAGCCGCAGGTTGCGCACCGGTGCGGGTATGCGCAGCGGCTCAAGGCGCCCACGGGCTAGCTCGAACAGCATCGCAGCATCGCGTTCGGCCGCCAGCAGGCCCACCTTGAGCAGGGTATCCGGCCCCTCGGCGTGCTCCAGATGCAGGCAGAAGCGCTGCACGCCACAGTCTCGCCCGGCCAGAAATGCAGCAAGGTCGTTGAGCATGCGCCGCAGCGGGAACAACAGCGCCTGGTGCGATTCGACGTCGAAGTTGAGTTCCAGCCGGGTTTCAAAACGGTCCGGTGGCTGGTAGAAATCCAGCCCCAGGTTGCGCAGGCCGAGCAACTGGTCGAGGTGCAGCTGCACCTGGGCCGCAAAGCGCCTGGCCAAGGTATCGCGCGGCAAGGCCAATACCTGGCCCAGCTGGTGCAAGCCCATGCGGGCAAACGCTTCGGCCGCCTCTGCCGGCAGGCCGACGCGCGTGATGGGCATGCCCAGCAGCGCCGCTCGGGTGGCGTCGACATCGCCCACGGCCAGGCCATCGTGGCCATTGGCGAGCATGCGAGCAGCCACCGGGTTGCTGGCCAGGACAATGCGTTGACGCAGGCCCAGTTCTGCCAGTTCCTGACGCAGACGTGCCTCGAACAAGGGCCAGGGTCCGAACAGTTGCAGGCTGGAGCCCACTTCCAGCAGCAGCGCCCGTGGGTAATGCAGGCTGACCTGGGCACTGAAGCGGTAGGCCCAGGCCGCCAGCAGCTGTTGCACCTGATCGATGCGTTTGGGGTCGGCTTCGACACAGGTGAAGCCATCGGCCAAGGCACGCGCTGCGGTCAGGGTTTGCCCGGCCCGCAGGCCCAGTGCAGCGGCCGCCGGGTTGACTGCCTGCAACACGCGCCGCTGGGTCGGCCCGCCAATCAGCACCAAAGGCGTGTCAGGGTCGTCACGCTCACGCAGGACGGTGTCCAGCGCAAGCTGCGGGAGCAGGATGCAGGCCCAGAGCATGGTGCATCAGCCCCGCCCCGGGCAGGGAATAGGCAGCGCTGGAGGCATGCCACCCCGGCTTTTCAGCACGCGCCATTGCGCCGGGCGTGTGTCGACTGCAATGCGCAGCGCTGCGGGTGAAGGGTTGTGCGACGCCTGCTGCGGCCTGCAGGCGAACGCCAGTGCCTGCCCGGTTTCGGCCGCTACCTGCAAGCGCCGCAGGGCGCGGTCATCGGCACGTTCCGGCCAGCACAGCACCGCCGCGCAACTGCCCGAGCGCAGGCACTGTTCGGCAGCCCACAGGGCATCGGCAGGCTCGGCATCCACCTGTACCAGCCAGCGCAGGTCCACCCCCGCTGCCTGCCAGGCCGGTGCAAAAGGGATGAAGGGTGGAGCCACCAGCACCACTCTGCTGGCTTCTGCACTCAGCCGGGCCAGGGTTGGCCACAGCAACTGCAATTCGCCACAGCCGGGGTTGGCCAGCAACAGCTCGCTCAGTGCTGCCGCCGGCCAGCCACCTTCCGGCAAACGTTCGTCGAGGGCCGCATGGCCGGTGGGCTGCAGCCCGAGTGGCCGCGCCTGGGCCTGCCGGCCGCGCCATACCCGGCGCTGCTCCAGCAGCCTGTCGAGGTCGACCACGGCGCCCATCAGTCACGCCTCAGCAAGCCGCAGAACACGCCTTCGATGAAAAAGTCCTGTTCGGGCTGCACATCGATCGGCGCATAGGCCGGGTTGCGTGGCAACAGCCGGTAAGTGCCGCCTTGGCGTTGCAGGCGCTTGATGGTCACTTCGCCGTCCAGGCGCGCAACAACGATTTGCCCGTCGCGGGCGTCGGCCTGTTGCAGGATGCCGACCAGGTCACCGTCAAAGATGCCGTCGTCGATCATCGAGTCGCCCCGCACCTTCAGCAGGTAGTCGGGGGTACGGCGGAACAGGCTGGGGTCGAGCAGCAACTGCTCGTGGATGTCCAGGTCCGGGCCGATGGGGGCACCCGCCGCCACCTGGCCCAGCACGGGTATTTCGAGGATTTCCGGCCGGCGCAGCGGTTCGGCCAGGCGTATGCCCCGGGCCTGGTTTGGCGTGACATCGATGTAACCGGCCTGGCACAGGGCGGTGATGTGCTTGCGCGCAACGCTGCGCGAGGCAAAACCGAAGCGCGTGGCGATATCGGCCAGGCTCGGCGGCTGACCATGCTCGGCAATGCGCTCACGGATAAATTCGAAAATGGCGCGGCGTTTGGGGGTAAGAGTGTCCATGGAGCACATTTGTACTCTTTTCGGAGCACGCTGAACAGCCCCCTTCGTCGTCAGCTTTGGTTATGATCCCCTGGCTTGTGTTTTTTCATCTGGATATCCCATGCTGACCGCCCTGCTGTTCGACCTTGACGGTACCCTCACCGACACTGACACCCTGCACCTGCAGGCCTTTCGCCAACTGCTGCGCGAACACGACGGCCGCGAGCTGAGCCAGGCGCAGTTCGACGCCCAGGTCAGCGGCCGCGCCAACGCCGAGCTGTTCGCCGAGCTGTTCAGTGGCGCCAGCGTCGAACAGTGCCAGGCGTTGGCCGACCGCAAGGAAGCGCTGTTCCGCGCGATGTCGCCGTCGCTTGAGCCGATGCCAGGCCTGTTGCGCCTGCTGGAGCATGCCCAGGCCCATGACATCGGCATGTGCGTGGTGACCAACGCACCGCGGCTGAACGCCGAGCACATGCTGAACGCCATGGGCCTGGGCCAGCACTTTGAACATGTGCTGGTGGCCGAAGAACTGGCACGGCCCAAACCGGACCCGCTGCCCTACCTCACCGGCCTGCAGCGGCTGGGTGCCGAGGCCGGGCAAGCGCTGGCCTTCGAGGACTCATTACCGGGGACGGCTGCAGCCAGTGGCGCGGGGATCTTTACCGTGGGCGTGGCCACGACGCAGACCCCGGAGCGGTTGCTGGCGGCGGGCGCCAGGCTGGTTGTCGACGATTTCAATGATGCGGCGTTGTGGGCGTTGATCGAGCGTATGGCTTCAGACAGGGGCTGTGTTCCCGAAGGCTAGGGAGTGGGAGCCGAACCTGCTGGCGCTGCAGCCGGTGTGCCGGGGGTACAACCGGGAACGCTAAGCCGTGACGCCGCATTTCGCCCCTGCAGCCATACCGCCAAAGCCGCCAACCCTGCGGGTAGCAATAACGAAGCGAATACCTGGGCAAAGCTCCAGCCCAGTGCCAGCATCTGTGCCCCGGCAAAGGCACTGAGAATCGCACCCAGGCGCCCGATGCCGCTCATCCAGCTGGCGCCGGTCGCCCGTGCTTCAGTCGGGTAAAAAGCCGCCGCCAGTGCATTCATGCCAACACTTGCCCCATTAAGGCCAAAGCCCACAGCGCTCGCAACCGCACACAACCAGGCGAAGTCCGCAGCGACCTGACCAATTGCAAAAATCACCGCACCACTGAACAGGAAGGTCAGTACCAGCACGCGCTGCGCCGGGTAGCGATCCATGGCCCAACCCACCGAAATCGCGCCCAACGGGCCGCCAATCTGGAAACAGGCGGTGACGATGGCCGCTTCGGCCACCGAAAACCCGCCCCCCTCCTTTACCAGCGTCGGCAACCAGCCGCTGAACAGATAGACCAGGAACAGCGCCAGCACGTATCCACCCCAGAGCATGCAGGTACCAAAGCGATACCGCGCAGAGAGGATGGTGCCGATTGCACCGCCTGCAGCCTGGGCTTTACCGGGCAAGACAAAGGTCGTGTCGGCGTTGACATGCTCAGGTGCCAGGCGACGGACAATGGCCAGAATGCGCTTGCGGTCCGCCCCCTTGCTGACCAGGAACGTCACCGATTCCGGCAGGCGCCAATACAGCAACGGCAGGACCATCAGCGGCAACACCCCACCCAATGCCAGGACACTGCGCCAGCCCAGGTTCGGAATCATCCAGGCGCTGACGAAGCCACCTGCCGCCGCGCCCAGGGAGAACCCGCAGAATGCCAGGGTAATGAGCAGCGAGCGGCTGCGTGCCGGGGCATACTCGCTGACCAGGGTGCTGGCATTGGGCATGGCTGCGCCCAGGCCCAGGCCGGTCAGAAAGCGCAACGCGACCAGGGCTTCCAGGTTGGGTGAAAAGGCCGAGGCCAGTGTCCAGAGGCCGAACAGCAGGACGCTGCACAGCAACACCGCCTTGCGCCCGTAACGGTCCGCCAAGGGGCCGGCAATCAAGGCGCCAAGTGCCAGGCCGATCAACGCGGCGCTCAATACCGGGCCCAGACTTTGCGCATCCAGGCCCCAATCGCTTTTCAATTGCGGGGCAATGAAGCCGATGATGGCGACGTCCAGGCCGTCCAGGGCGATGATGAGAAAGCCGAGGAACACCACCCATTTCTGGTAACGGCCGATGGGTTGCTGGTCGATCAGTTGGCGCACGTCGAGTGTGTTGTTCATAGGTATCACCTGTTGTTGTTTTTATGACGGTGTTTGTCGCAGCCCTAGTGGAAAAGGCTGGGTAAGCGCACAGGCCTTATGATGCGTGTTTCCTGAGCCACCACCAGGTCGCGGGTGGCATGCAGGTATGCGGCAAAGTCCGGGTCGGCATCCCGCGCTGCGCTGCGCTTCTCGAAGTCATCGAGGCTGTCATAGCCCCACAAGTGCACCACCTGGTTCAACGGCCCGATGCTGCTGGTGTAAAACGCCAGGGGTGCACCGAGGTGGCGCAGCAGGATCGGCATCGCCAGCTGGTCGAACGCCTCGAGAAAGGCCGCCATGCCGCGCGGGCGAATGGTGTAGATGCGGTGGTCGACCACAGGCTTGTCCATCACGCCACCTCCCGTGCGTTGCCCGCCGCCAGCCCCTGCTCGACACCCGCTAGATGGCGCCCGGTGATGTAGGCAAAGGTCATGATCGGCCCCAGGGTGATGCCCGCCCCGGGGTAGTTGCCGCCCATGATGCTGGCGCGGTCGTTACCCACCGCATACAGGCCGTCGATGACTTGCCCGTCGGCCGCCAACACTTCACCGGTCACACGGGTGCGCAGCCCGTCGAAAGTGCCCAGATCGCCCATGATCACTTTCACGGCAAAGTACGGTCCCTCGCCAACCGGCGCTACGCACGGGTTGGGTTGTTGCTGCGGGTCGGCCAGGTAGCGATTGAAGCTGGTGCTGCCGCGGCCGAACTGACGGTCTTCGCCGTGGACAGCGCCAAGGTTGTACTCGCGCACAGTCTGCTCCAGCCCTTGCGCATCGATACCGGCCTTGCCGGCCAACTCCGCCAGGGTCTGGCCCTTGAGCAGGTAGCCGTTGCGCAGCAATGGCCCCAGCGGCATCGGCGCAGGCTTGGCAAAGCCCAGCCCGTATTTGGCCAGGGTGCGGCGGTCGCACACCAGCCACATGGCGGTTTCTGCCTGGTCGGAACACGCCTCGATCAGCGCTGCACCCACGTCGTGGTAGGCATTCGACTCATTGGTGAATCGCTGCCCCGAACGCAGCACGCCGATCACACCCGGCTTGTAGCGGTCGAGCAAGTGCGGAAAGGCAATATGCCGCCCACCACCCACCGGCACCTTCGATACCGGCATCCAGGCTGCAGGTGCCTGCAGGCAGATATCGACCTTTGCTCCCAGCGCCTCGGCCATGCGCGCACCATCGCCGGTGTTGCCCGCTGGCACCGGTGAAAAATGCTCGCCGCCACGCCGTACATGCGGGTAGGCCTGGCGCAGCCGTTGCAGGTCATGGGAGAAACCGCCACAGGCCAGCACCACCCCACGCCGGGCCTCGATGCGCTGCTCGCTGCCGGCCTGCCCGGTCACCGCCCCCACTACCCGCGCCCCTTCGCGCAGCAACTGCCGCGCCGGGGTGCCTGTGAGAATCGGAATGCCCAGGTCCAGTGCCGAGCGTACCAGCCGTGCCGCCAGGGCATTGCCACTGGTGACCTGGGTGCCGCGTCGGTACAAGGCCAGCTCCTTCAAATGGGTCAGCAGGCGTTTGGCCACGTAGGCGAACGAGGTCAACGAACGGGTGACATTGAAGAAGTGCTTGAGGTCGGCATTCGACGAGTTGAACATCATGCCGATGAAGGTGATGGTCTTCAGCGGCGGGCGCAGCCGCGCCATGTCGGGCCCCAGACCACGGATGTCATAAGGTGCGGCCAGTATCGAGCGGCCCACATCGACGCCGCCTTCCACCTGCGGGTGATAATCGGGGTACAGCGTGGGCACGAACTTGACTGCCGTCTCGCGCTCGAAAAACTCAACCATCTGCGGCGCGTAGCGCAAGAATGCCTCCACCCCGGCCGCATCGAAGCAGGCACCGGTTTCGTTGCGCAGGTAGGTCATGGCCGCTGCTTGGCTGTCATTGCCCCCGTGCCGGGTGCCCGGCACCCACAGCACGCCGCCGGAAAACGCCGTGGTACCGCCGAAGCACGCCTCCTTTTCGATGACGATCACATCCAGGCCAAGCTTTTTCGCCGTGATGGCTGTCGCCAGGCCGCCAGCACCCGCACCGATGACCAGTACATCGCAGCTACGCGTACTCATTGGCCTGCCCCCTCGAAGCCAGGGCGCGGGATCAATGCCATGGGCATGCTTTCCAGTCCGCCATCCACGGTCAGCTCGGCGCCGTTGATATAGTCGGCGCGGCGGCTGGCCAGAAACAGCACGGCTTCGGCGATGTCTTGCGGCTCACCGATGCGCTGGTTGGCGGTCATGGCGCTACGCCGGCGCGCCACCTGTGGGTCGGCATAGAACGCCGCCGACAATGGCGTGCGGATCAAACCCGGGCATACGGCGTTGCTGCGCACACCGCGCGGCCCCCATTCCACGGCGATCTGCCGCGACAACATGCTGACGCCTGCCTTCGCCGCGCTGTAAGCGCCACTGTTGGGTTGCGGGTAATGGGCTGCAATCGAGGCCACATGCACGATACGGCCCTGGCCGCAGTCCAGCATGGAACGGCCAAAGGCCTGGGCACACAAAAGGTAGCCACTGAGGTTGACCGCCAGCACCTGGTTCCATTGTTCCAGGCTTAGCGTGTCCAGCGCACCGGGGCGCAGCACGCTGGCATTGTTGACCAGTACATCGCAGCGCCCATGCAGCGCCTGTACCTGGGCCGCAGCCTGCTCCACGCTGGCCGGATCGGCAATGTCGCAGGCCAGGGCACTGACTTCGCCTGCACTGTGTTCCCCCAGGGTGGCCGCCAGTTCGCGGCATTTGTCCAGGTCGCGGTCAAGCAGCACCACGTGGGCCTGCTGCTCCACCAAGGCTGCGGCCAATGCTGCGCCAATGCCGCCGGCCGCGCCGGTCACCACGCATACGGCCGACTCCAGGCCTAGCCACTGAGAAAGGATCTTGTTGTTGTGCATGCTGTTCTCCAGAGCGTTGCTTGTTCTGGGCAACAGGCTATGGCCGGCAGGCCCACCGGCAGAATGGACAAAACCTGCAACCAGCCCCACATTCCCGTCAATTTGCCCACTGCGCCCTGAAGCCTGCGGGCAGCTATGGCACAGTAGCGGGTACTGAACAGAACAATTACAACACCATGAACAAGATCCCCAATTACGCCCTGTACGGTGAAACCGCGCAGCCGGTGTGGCACGAAGCCTTGCATGTGGAGCAGATATCCCAGCGCTCTGGCGCGCACAACTGGGAGATTGCCGCACACCGTCACGAAGGCTTGCTGCAGCTGTTGTACCTGCAAAGCGGTGGCGGCGAGGTGCTGTTCGACATTGACCGGTTTCAGGTTCATGCACCCTGCGTGGTGTACGTCCCGGCGCAGGTGGTGCATGGATTTCATTGGGCCAGCCAGGTAGAAGGCCAGGTAATCACGGCTGCGCAGCACCCGCTGGATAGCATCGCCCAGGTGCTGGCACCCAACGTGCGGGTGCAACTGCGCAAACCACAGGTGATTGCCCTGCCCCACTGGGCCGCCGATGAAGACCCGTTGCTGCCCCTGTTTCGGGCCCTGCGCGAGGAATACCACAACCGCGCCCGCGAGCATGTGGCCAGCAGCATGGCGCTATTGCTGGCACTGATGATCCATGTCCTGCGCCATGAGCCGTACATGCCCGCAGGTGAGCAGCGCCCAGTATCAAGACGCAGCCAGCAACTGACGGCTTTTCGCGAGCTGGTAGACATGCACTACCGCGCGCACTGGCCACTGGCGGAATACGCCGCCGAGTTGGGCATGACCCTGGTGACGTTGGGGCGGTTGTGCCAGGAACACCTGGGCATGACGCCGATGAATGTGATCAATGCCCGACTGGTGCTGGAGGCCAAGCGCATGCTCGGGCATTCGAGCCTGAGCGTGAAAGAGATCGCCCATGAGCTGGGGTTTGCCGATGTGGGGTATTTCAGCCGGTTCTTTCGCAAGCAGGCGGGGGTGAGCCCTAGCGGATTTCGGGAGGGCCAGTAACGCCCCGCAGGCTCTGTGGGCGGTACTGGCAATGCACGCGTCTGTGGCTTACCCGCGAAGAAACCCGTGCAGGAAACATCAAACAGCCAAGGCCCGCTGCACTTCCCCCACCGTGGTCGCCAAACTGCTCAGGTGCAGGCTCGACACCCGCTCCACCGGCGCCTGATCCAGCGGCCATTGCAAGGCAATGCTGCCGACCAGGCGCCCTTCGGCATGTACCGGCAAGGCAATGGCGCGGATCAGGAACGGCAGGCGCACCGGGTATTCCCAGTAGCCTTCGGTGCGCTGACCAAAGCCCTTGTGCGCTTGTTCTTCGATATCGCGCAACAACCCGTCGTCACCCAGCCGCTCATGGGCCGCCAGGCGCTGCACTTCGTCCACCGCCAGCTCCCCCAGGCACGCCCGCCCCATTGCCGAATGAAACAGGCTGGCATGCTGCCCAACGATCTGACTGGTGAGCGGATAGCGCTTGCGCAGCACCTGGGGGATGGCGCTTTCCATCACCTCCAGCCGCTGGCCGTCGAAACACGACAGGTCAGCGACCAGTCCGGTGCGCTCACTCAGCTCCAGCAGCATGGGCGCTGCGCTTTCCACCAGGCGCCGCTTGAAACGCAACTGGCGGTCACCGAACAGGCGTCGCGCGCACAGCCGGTAGCGCCGGTCGGCAAGGCCGCGGTACACCCAGCCTTGCGCCTGCAAGGTGGCGATCATGCGCGACACCGTGGCCTTGGGCAGCGCCGTCAGGTAGTGCAGTTCTTCCAGGCCCAACGCCTGGTGTTCGCCCAGCAGGTCGACAATGGCCAGCGCCCGCTCCACCGAACGCACGCCGCCGCTGTCTGCCGTGATGCCCATGGGTATGACCTCCTTGTAGCGGGATGGTCAGGATAGCCAGCAAGATCCGCGCCTGCCCGTGCTTTCATGGCGCAAGCAGGCGTTGTGGCGGGCAGCGCACCACCCAGCGGGTGAGCTGTTCATGGGCATACGCCAGCTGCAGCACGGCATGGTCGGCCTGCGCCGGGCCTATGATTTGCAGGCCCATGGGCAACCCGGCGGCATTGAACCCCACCGGCACGCTGATGCTCGGCAAGCCGGCCAAGGTCGGCCCGATCACCACTTCCATCCAGCGGTGGTAGGTGTCCATTGCCCGCCCCCCGACCACCGCCGGCCATGGCTGGCGTGCATCGAAAGGGAACACCTGGGCCGAGGGCAACAGCAGGAAGTCGTAACGCTCGAACAGCTTGCCCATGGCGCGGTACCAGTCACTGCGGTCCAACGAAGCCTGGTACAGCGCCGCCGCACTCAGCTGCAAGCCACCTTCCACCTCCCACTGTGCTTCGGGCTTGAGCAATGCGCGCTTGCCGGGGTCGGCATAGGCTGCGCCGAGGTTGCCATGCACCAGGAAGTGGCGGTGGGTCAGCCAGCATTGCCACAAGCGCGCCAGGTCGAATGCCGGCTGGCAGGCCTCGACCTGGCAGCCCAGCTCGGCAAAGTCGGGCAGCGCCGACTCGCACAGGCTCATTACCCCGTCATCCATCGGCAGATAGCCGTTGTAGTCGCCCAGCCAGCCCACCCGTACTCCGCGAAAATCGCGCGGCAAGCCAACGGCAAAATCGCGCCAGCCTTCGCTCAGCGACAGCGGCGCCCGGGCATCAACACCCGCCTGTATCGACAGCAGCCGCGCCACGTCGACTACACTGCGGCCCATCGGCCCTTCTGTGGCCAACTGCTGCACGAACAGCTCGGGCGCCGGCCCATGCGGCACGCGGCCCTGCGATGGGCGCAGGCCGAACAGGTTATTGAACGCCGCCGGGTTGCGCAGCGAGCCCATCATGTCGCTGCCGTCGGCCACCGGCAGCAAGCGCATGGCCAGCGCCGCTGCAGCCCCACCGCTGCTGCCACCCGCCACCCGCGACGGGTCGTAGGCGTTGGTGGTGGTGCCAAACAAGGGGTTGTAGCTTTGCGAGCCCAGGCCAAACTCGGGCACATTGCTCTTGCCCATGATCAATGCCCCACTCGCCCGCACCCGCGCCACGCTGATCGCATCCTGCTCGGGTACCTGCTCGGCAAACAGCGGCGAGCCGAGCGTGGTACGCAGCCCGGCCGTGGCGGCGAGGTCCTTGATTGCCTGCGGCATGCCATGCATCCAGCCGCGCGAGTGGCCACGGGCCAGTTCGCGGTCACGCGTCTCGGCCTCGGCCAGCAGCACTTCGGCCGGGCGCAGCGAGACCAGTGCATTGACCTGCCGATTGAAGCGCTCGACATGCCCCAGGTAAGCCTGCATCACCTCCCGGCATGACAACTGGCGGGCATGGATGGCCTGGGACAGTGCCTCGGCATCGAGGGCAACAATGGGGTCGATGGCTAGCGGCTTCACGGTTTTACTCCAAGGTTGAAGGCGGCAGGCTTGACTGCCCGCGGTGCTTCTTTCAGGCAATAGGTGCCCAGCAATGTCAGCAGGCAGGCAAACAGCACGTAGAACGCCGGCGCCACTGGGGTGCCGAGCACCTGGGTGAGCCAGGTCACGATCAACGGGGCAAAGCCACCGAACACCATCACCGCCACGTTGTAGGCCACCGACACGCCGGTGGAACGCACCTGGACCGGGAATTGTTCGGCCAGGGCAGTAGGTGCCGGGCCGAAGAAGCCACCGATGGCCGTGCACAACAGCAGTTGCATGACCAACAGGCGCTCCAGGGAAGGCGCAGCGGCCACCCACACATACAGTGGGTAAACCATCACGAAGAACGCCAGGGTGAAGGCCATCAGCACCGGGCGCCGCCCCAGCCGGTCAGACAGCGCCCCGGATAACGGAATCACGAGGGTCATCAGCCCCACGGCGAGCATCTGCACCAGCAGCACCTGGTCCAGCGGCAGGCCTAGGCTTTTGTGGGCGAAGGTCGGCATGTTCACCAGCACCACGTAGAACGATACCGTCGCGCCGCAGGCCAACCCCATCGACACCAGCAGGCTGCGCCGGTGTTCACGCAGCACCTGCCACAGGCCGGGCGACTGGCCCTTGGCATGGCGACGCGCCTCGACAAACGCCTCAGGCTCCTCCATATGCTTGCGAATCCACAGCCCGACCGGCCCGATCAGCAGGCCCAGCACGAACGGGATGCGCCAGCCCCAGCTGTCCAGCGCCTCAGGCGAGCACAGGTGGGTAACCAACGCCACCATTGCCGCCCCGGAAAACACCGCCAGGCACTGCCCTACCAATTGCCACGAACCATACAGGCCCTTGCGGTGGGCAGGCGCGCTTTCCACCAGAAATGCCGTGGCGCTGGCATATTCACCACCGGTGGCAAAGCCCTGCAGCATGCGCGCCACCACGATCAGCAGCGGCGCAGCCATGCCGATGGCCAGGTAGTCGGGCGCGAAGGCGATCATGGCGATGGACACGGTCATCAGGCGGATGATCATCTGCATGGCCGCCTTGCGGCCCTTGCGGTCGGAATACATGCCCAGCAGCACGCCGCCCACCGGGCGCATGAAAAACCCGACGCCGAAGGTGGCAAGGGCCATCAGCAGCGAGGCGTACGCGTCGTCGGACGGGAAGAACTGCCGGGCGATGATGCTGGCCAGAAAGCCATACACGATAAAGTCATACCATTCCAGGGCGTTGCCAATAACGGCGGCCACCACTTGCCGGGTACGCGACACGCCGGTGCTCGAAGTCTGCATAGGGAACACTCCACACAATGATTGGGTGATCGCCCAGGCGCAGTCGCGCCCGGGTTCCAGCGGCAGTGGTCAAAAAGGGACAATCAGGCAGGTGCCAACCAGCGCTCTGCCAGCGCGCCCCAATAGGCGGCGCCGGTCAGCAGGATGTCGTCGTTGAAGTCGTAGGCCGGGTTGTGCACCATCGGCCGCGATACACCATTGCCGATGAACAGGTAGGCCCCCGGGCAGCGCTGCAGCATCCAGGCGAAGTCTTCGCTGCCCATCAGCTTGCGGGTGTTGCCATCCACAGCCTGGGCGCCCAGCAACTCGACCCCTACTTGGGTGGCAAAGGCGTTTTCAGCGGCATGGTTGACCAGCACCGGGTAGGCCGGGCGGTGCTCGATGCTGGCGCGGCAGCCAAAGCTCTCGGCCTGACTGACGATGATTGCCCGCACCCGCTCAAGGGCCTGCGCCCGCACCTCGGCGTTCAGTGCGCGCAGGCTAAGGCGCAACAGCGCCTGTTGCGGAATCACGTTGGCCGCTTCGCCGGCCTGCAACGCGCCGACGGTGACCACTGCCGCCTCCTGCGCATCGATATTGCGCGCCACCACGGTTTGCAGCGCCATCACCACACTGGCGGCCGCCACCAACGGGTCGACGGTCAGGTGCGGCATCGAGCCATGGCCACCCACCCCGTCCAGGGTCACCGTCAGCAGGTCTTGCGAAGCCATCATCGGCCCTTCACGAAACCCCAGGTGCCCGGCCGGCAGCCCTGGCATGTTGTGCATGCCGAATAGCGCATCACATGGGAAGCGCTCCAACAGGCCGTCGGCCAGCATCGCCTCGGCCCCGCCCTGGCCCTCCTCGGCCGGCTGGAAGATCAGTGTCAGCGTGCCGTCGAACTGCCGGGTGGCCGCCAGGTAGCGCGCGGCGCCAAGCAGCATGGTGGTGTGCCCGTCATGACCACAGGCGTGCATGCAGCCTGGGTGCTGGCTGCTGTATGCCGCGCCCGTTGCTTCGTGGATGGGCAGCGCGTCCATGTCGGCGCGCAGGCCCAGCCGGCGGGGGCTGCTGCCATTGCGCAGCACGCCGACCACGCCGGTCTTGCCGATACCGGTGTGCACTTCATAGCCCCATTCCTCCAGCAGTCGGGCGACCAATGCCGAGGTGCGGCTTTCTTCAAAGCCCAGTTCCGGGTGAGCGTGGATATCGTGACGGATCGCGTGCAGGTCGCTGGCCACGTCGGCGAGCCAGGCCTGGATATGCTGATGTCGGGACATGTGGAGTCTCCTCGCGCGGGTGGTTTCCCGTTCTTGTTGTTCGCCTTCAGGTCACGACAGGTGAGGCAGGTCGTGCTTGGCTCACAGATAAGCGCGAGTGACGCGGGATCACAAACGAATGTGGTTCCGCCCAGCGGAACCAGTCGGGGGGAAAAGCGGAATGGGTGTGGAGCTGGAGTCGTAGGCAAAGCTGTACGTGGCGTTGTTTTCGTTGAATAGTGCGATCAAGCGCTGCGCTTTGTCTTACTCGTACCGAACCCGCTGGCCCTTGGCATCCTGGCGGCTGCTCGGCAGGCC
>NZ_JBJJLR010000010.1:0-121909 GCF_046230975.1 Pseudomonas sp. KCJK9058 | reverse complement strand
ACCACGCAAGCGCTCTGCACCTCAACAGGCCAACGAAAGTGACTGATCAAACTGCACCCGGCGCGCGGGTACATCTGCGACACTTTCACTTCATCGGCAGCCAGGTGCAGCACGATGCAAAGCCATCATCCCATGACCGCTTCCCGTAGTCCGCCCATGTAGTGCTCCAGGCGACTACGCAGCCAACGCTCGGCCGGGTCGCTGTCGGTGGTGCTCAACCAGACCATGGCCAGCTCCAGTGCAGCAGTCTCGAACGGCAGCGTCTCGGCCTGCAGGTTGCCCCAGCGTTCCATACCCTGTGCGGCATAGTCCGGGCAACAGGCCAGCAGGTCGGTACCGGCCAGAATCGCCGGCAGCGAACTGAACTGCGGCACCGACAACACCACCTTGCGTTCACGGCCGATGTCTTTCAACCAGTCATCGACCACACCCTGGGTGTTGGCGGTTGGCGAAACCTGGACATGCGGGCGTTGGCAAAACTCATCCAGTGAAAGCGGCGTGCTGGACTTGTCGGCCCGCACTACCCTGGCTTGCAGGGTGCGTAGCACCTTGCGTTTGGCATTGGCGGGCAGGCCCTTGGTCTGGCTGATACCCACCGTCACGTCGCCCGCCGCCAGCAGGTCCGGAATGCGCCAATAGTCCACATGCTGCACGACCACCACCACGTTCGGCGCCTCTACCCGCAGCGCCCGCAACAGCGGCGGCAGCAGGCCCGACTCGACATCATCGGACAAGCCGATGCGGAAGGTCATCTTGCTGGTCAGCGGGTCGAAATCATGGGTCATGCTGAGGGCGACAGACATCGCATCCAAGGCTGGCGTGAGGTACTTGATCACCTCTTCGGCCCTGGCCGAGGGCTCCATGCGGTTGCCCACTCGAACCAGCAACGGGTCGTTGAACATCGCACGCAACCTGGCCAGCGCGGCGCTGACCGTGGGCTGGGCGACGAACAGCTTCTCCGCGGCACGGGTGAGGTTGCGTTCCTGCATCAGCGCTTCGAACACCACCATCAGGTTGATATCGGCTTTGCGCAGTTCGTTGCGGTTCATGGGTGCTCCCGGGCCGTGCTTGTTGTTCGGGTTCAATTCCGGCATCGACATGCATCCTAGCCGAGTCGAAACCTGCACTGCACCTATGCGATCGCCATTGCCCCCTACTGCGCGACCGGGGTAATCTTCGGCGCTCTTCCCTTCCGGCCTCCCCTGCCGTGCACCGCCCAGGCGTTGACTCGCGAAGCGGTCATTCATGATGCCGACACTTGCATGGCCGCCGCTCACTGGCGCGCCCATCCGCCATCAATACACTCAGGATGACACCATGATCATTCGCCAAGGCATCGCTGCAGACTACCCGCAGCTGCTCGACATCTGGCTGCGCGCTGTTCGCGCGACGCACCACTTCCTGCAACCCTCCGACATCGACGCACTGTTGCCGCAGCTGCGCGACGTGTACTTCCCGGCCGTCGAGCTGTGGGTTGCGGTAGACACCGATGACCAGCCACTGGGCTTTATCGGTTTCAATGAAAACCATGTGGAAATGCTTTTCGTCGACCCAGCGCACCACGGCCAGGGCATTGGCCGTGCACTGCTGGATTTCGGCCGCCAGTCACGCAGTGCGATGAGTGTCGATGTCAACGAGCAGAACCCACAGGCAACAGCGTTCTACCAGCGCTATGGCTTCGTCCAGACCGGCCGTTCACCGCTGGATGGCGAAGGTCGCCCGTTCCCTTTGCTGCACATGAGCTTGCCCACCCGGGCGTGAGCAGGAGGCACTCACCGCGATGGCCCGTAAAGCGAAGCCCCTACCGCCGTCCGACTGGGTCATCCGTAGTGCCCAACCGGGCGGTATCGAGCGTATCGAAGCCTGGTTCGGTAGCCACGGCTACGACCCGCATCGCCACGATACCTATTCGATCGGCCGCACGCTGGCCGGCGTGCAAAGCTTCCACTACAAGGGTTCGCTGCGCCACGGCATACCGGGCAACACGCTGGTGTTGCACCCGGACGAACTGCATGACGGCATGGCCGGCACCGACGCAGGCTTTCGCTACCGCATGGCCTACGTCGACCCGGCACTGATCCAGAACGTGCTGGGTGGTCAGCCTTTGCCCTTCATCGCTGGTGGGCTGTCCAGCGACCCTCGCCTGTACCACGCCAGCGAAGCGTTCGTGCAGGCAGTGGACCACGCGCTGGAGCCATTGGAAGAACAGGACGCCCTGTATGACCTGGCGATCGCCTTGCGGGCCGTCGGCGGCAAGCCGCGCGGGCGCAAGCGCCTGGATTACCAGGCAGCCGAACGCGCCCGGGCCTTCATCATGGAACACCTGCATGTGGGCATAACACTGGACATGCTGGAACAGGCCAGCGGCCGCGAACGCTGGAGCCTGTCGCGTGACTTTCGCACGCTGTACGGCACCAGCCCCTATCGCTTTGTCACCCTGCGCCGCCTCGACTGCTTTCGCCGAATGATCCTGGACGGCTTCACCTTGGTCGAGGCAGCCCTTGCCGCAGGCTTTCATGACCAGAGCCACATGACCCGGCACTTCACCCGTTGCTACGGCGTACCGCCCTTACGCTGGCTGGAGCGTTTGCGAGCGTCACGCTGAGAAACCGCAGTCGCCCGCGTATCCCGTGGGAGCATACGTGCAGGATCGTACAAGAACCGGACTCGCCCGGCGCGATAGGCTGACCACTCCACTTTCCGAGGAACTGTCATGCCTGAGTCCCGTCACCCACACCCCTCCCTGCCAGTGAACCTGGTCCACAAGGCAGCGCTTATCGAACAGCAATGGAGCCCCAGGGTCGTTGCCGAGATGAACGATTACCAGTTCAAGGTCGTGCGCATCGAAGGCGAATTCATCTGGCACGCGCACCCGGAGACCGACGAAGCATTCCTGGTGCTGGAAGGTACGCTGCGTATCGACCTGCCGGATGGCTGCGTGCATGTGAACCCTGGGGAACTCTATGTGGTGCCACGCGGCGTCGAGCACCGGACCGCCGCGCAAGGCGAAGCGAAACTGATGATGATCGAACCGCGGGGCATTCTGAATACCGGTCATGAAGGGGGGGATCGCACAGCAGAGAGCGATGTCTGGATTTAACAACACTCACAACTTTCAAGCTGTAGTAGCTGACTTCACAGCAATAATTAACCATAAAAAATCGCCTTACAGCCATTTGTAACCATGGCAATTCGCTCGCCGCCCACACTTCGCAACCCGGCACAGGTTCGCCCCGATATAATTGGATCCAATAACGAGGGTGGCCTGCATGCAAGCACTGGAAAGGGACTACGGACACGGCGATGAAGTGGCCAGCCACTGCCACGCCGAAGACCAGCTGATTTACGCCGCCAGCGGCGTGATGCGGGTCAGCAGCGAGGGCGGCAGCTGGGTGATCCCCGGCGGGCATGCCTTGTGGATGCCCGCCGGGGTCAGCCATGCCATCCGCATGGAAGGCGTGGTCTGCATGCGCACTTTGCTGCTCGATGCCCACATCGAACGCTGCCAGGTCATCGTCGTGTCCGGCCTGCTGCGCGAACTGATCCTGGCGGCGTCACGGGTGCTGAACCTGCGCGACGGCGCGCATGCTCGGGCGCTGATCCTGTACGAACTCGCCGCCGCCCGGCGCATCGATGCCTTCGTCCCGACGCCGCAGCACGCACGCCTGCGTGCCTGGTGCGAGCGCTTCCTGCAGGACCCGGCCCAGGACCTGACCCTGGAGCAATGCGGCGCACAACTGAACATGAGTGCCCGCAGTGTGGCCAGGCTGTTCCAGCGCGAGGTGGGCATGTCGTATGGCCAATGGCGCGCCCGTGCCCGGGTGATGCTCAGCCAGCAGTGCCTGGCCGATGGCAAGCCGATCCTGAACGTTGCGCTGGAGCACGGCTACCAGAGCGCCAGCGCATTTACTGCCATGTTCAAGCGCATCCTCGGTCATGCACCGAGTGATTGGCAAAACGGTACCGCGCGCGAGCACTGAGCCTCAGGTTGTCCCGCTTGCGCGCAGGGTTGTCCCGCTTGCGACAGCGACGCCCATGCAACCCTCGTTAACCTCGCATCACGACCTTTGAGCGACAATCGTGATGCCCTTACTGCACTCATTTCCCGGCCCTGCCCGGCTTGCCACAGCCCTCGGCATGCTCGCTGCACTCGCGGCGTGCGGCCACCAACCAACGCCTGCCGAACCACCTCCAGCGCTGCAGGCAGACGCGATGGCGAACATGCCGGCCAGCGTCAGCAAACAGCCCCTGCCCGAACGCTGGTGGGCACTGTATCAAGACCCCCAACTCAATCGCTGGGTACAGCAAGCCCTGGCGCACAACCAAGGCCTGGCACAGGCCGAGGCCAACGTGCAGGCCATGCTGGCCGGCATCGGCGAGTTCGACGCCAGGCGCTGGCCGTCTACCGCGATGGGCGTTGCCGCTACCTATGGAAGAAGCGCCGATGACCAGACGCTGGCCGAGGCGACCGACAGCAACGCGCCGTCACAATGGCAATTCAACCCGGGCATCGAGCTGGCCTATCAGGTGGATATCTGGGGCCAGGTACGCGCCGCCATCCAACGTGCCCGGGTGCAAGCCGAAGCCAGCGCTGCGGCACTAGACCTGGTACGCCTGCAGGTAGTCGCCCAGACCACCCGCGCCTACATCGACCAGTGCACCTACGCGGCTCGCCTGGAGGCAGCGAAGCAGGCCTTGCAAACCCTCGACCACAGCGTGCAACTCAGCCAGCGTCAGCGCCAGGCCGGAGTGGCCACTGCCCTCGACAGCGAGCGCCTGTTGGGCTTGCGGGAGCAGGTGCGTGCGCAACTGCCGATGCTCTCAGCCCGGCGGCAGATGGCGCTTTACGAACTGAGCATGCTCAGTGGCCAGGCCTCGGTGGCCGAAGCCACGACCTGCGTAGCCATCCCCACGCTGTCGGCGCCGCTGCCGGCTGGCGATGGCTGGCATTTGCTCGAACGCCGGCCAGATGTGCGCCAGGCCGAACGGGAACTGCAAGCGGCCACCCTGGAGACCGACATCGTGCGGGCTGACCTTTACCCAAAGGTCAGCTTCGGCGCTTCGTTGACGTCTTCGGAGCATCACCTTGCCAACCTCGGTGCCAGCCGCGCGGTGATGTTCGGCATTGGCCCGCTGATCCGCTGGGAATTTCCCAACCTGAAGGCCAACCGCGCACGGGTGAGCAAAGCCGAGGCATTGCAGCGGGCGCAGGTCGCCCGTTACCACGGCGTGGCGCTGAGCGCGCTGAAAGACGTGCGCCAGGCACTGGCCCGCTACGAAGGCGAGCGACAACGGTTGCAGGCGCTGGACGCAGCCCTCGCGCACAGCCAGCACAGCTTTGCCCTGGCCCAGAGTAACTACCGTGCCGGCACCGTGGACGGGCTGGCCCTGCTCGACAGCGAGCGCGAAATGATCAGCCTGCGGGCCAGCCACACCGAAGCCCGAGGGCGCCTGGCGCAAGCGCAGGTAAACCTGTTCCGCGCGCTGGGCGGGCGGTGGTAGCGAGAAGCAAGACCAACAGCGAGCACCGCCCACTGTAGGAGCGGGTTTACCCGCGAAGAATACACCGCGGTGGATGGCACGGGCTTCGCCCGTGTTCGCGGGCAAGCCCGCTCCCTCACGCGCCAGCTTTTAGAAATTGAGCAAGACAGTTGCTCCCACAACGGACAGCCAGCAGGCCCAATTCGAGAATGGAAACCAACCATGAATGTTGCCGTAGACAAACCCTCACCCGCCGAAACTGAACAGCGGCCGAGCGCTAGAAGCCGTCGCCGCCTGGCAGTCATCGCCAGCGGCAGCCTGGCCGCAATCACCCTGCTGGCCTTCACCTGCTACTGGTTCAGCACCGGCCGCTACCTGGAAACCACCGACGATGCCTACGTCCGCGCCGACTGGGTGGCCCTGAGCCCACGCGTGGCGGGCTACGTAGCCAAGGTCGAGGTGGCTGACGACCAGCCGGTAAAAGCCGGTGATGTGCTGGTGCGCCTGCAAAACCGCGACTACCGCGCCCGCCTCGACCAGGCCCGGGCTGGCGTGACCGAGGCACAGGCGGCACTGGCCGCCGCCCAGGCCAGCCAACAGGTAGCGACCGAGCGCATCGACCAGCAACAGCAAGCCATCCTGCAGGCCGAGGCCGTCGTGCGCAGCGCCACCGCCGAACAGCGCCGCAGTGAACTGGATGTCCAACGCTACCGTGGCCTGGTGCGTGACGATGCAGCGACCATGCAGCGCCTGGAAACCGCCAGCGCCCATGCCAGCCAGGCACAAGCCGCGCGGCAAGGTGCCCAGGCCGCGCTGCGCCAGCAATGCGCTCAACTGGCCATGGCCAAGGCCCGGTCAGCCCAGGCCGAGGCCGAGCTGCAACAACGGGCAGCGGCCCTGGCACGCGCCCTGGCCCACCAACAGCTTGCCGAGCAAGACGAACAGGACACGGTGATCCGCGCGCCGATCACCGGCGTGGTCGGCCAACGCCGCGTACGCACCGGCCAGTACGTGGTGCCGGGCCAGCCGCTGCTGGCTGTGGTGCCCCTACAGCAGGCCTATGTAGTGGCCAACTACAAGGAAACCCAACTGGCCCGCATGCGCCCTGGGCAACCGGTAGAAATACATGTAGACAGCTTCGCCAACCAGCCACTGCATGGCCATGTGGCCAGTTTTTCGCCAGCCTCGGGCAATGTCTTCGCCTTGCTGCCGTCGGACAATGCCACCGGCAACTTCACCAAGATCGTCCAGCGTTTCCCGGTGCGCATTTTGCTCGACAAACCGCTGGATGGCCCGCAGGTACTGCCCGGCATGTCGGTGGTCAGTACAGTCGACACACGCCCCGCAGAGGTTGCCGATGCGCACTGAGCAAACGGTCTCGCTGCGTGCCTGGGTAGCGGTGCTTGGCGGCCTGTTCGGCTGCTTCATGGCGGGTATGAACGTGCATGTCACCAGCGCCGCCCTGCCGGAAATCCGCGGCTCGCTGGGTGCAAGCTTCGAGGAAGGCTCATGGATTTCCACCGCCTACCTGGTGGCGGAAATCGTGATGATTCCACTGACGGCCTGGCTCGTGGAAGTGTTCTCGCTGCGACGGGTGATGTGGACCGGTTCGCTCATCTTTCTGATCGCCTCGGTGGCCTGCTCATGGGCGCCCAACCTGGAGGCGATGATCGTAATCCGGGTGATCCAGGGGGCTGCGGGCGCGGTGCTGATTCCCCTGTCGTTCCAGTTGATCATCACCGAACTGCCGGCCAGCAAGATGGCCATGGGCATGGCGCTGTTCAGCCTGGCCAACAGCGTGGCGCAGGCCGCCGGGCCGTCGATTGGCGGCTGGCTGACTGATGCCTATTCGTGGCGCTTGATCTTCTATCTGCAACTTTTCCCCGGCATTGCGCTGCTGCTGGCCATCGCCTGGTCGATCGAAGCCAAGCCGATGAAGCTCGAACTGTTACGCAAAGGTGATTGGCTGGGTATCGCGGCCATGGTGATCGGCCTGGGCGGCTTGCAGATCGTGCTGGAAGAAGGCGGTCGGCTGGACTGGTTCGGCTCGCCGCTCATTGTCGGCATGAGCGTGGTCGCTGCCATTGCGTTGGTGGTGTTCGTGGTGACCCAACTGTTCGGCCAGCGCGCGTTCATCAACCTGCGCTTGCTCGGGCACTACAACTTCGGCGTTGCCAGCGTGGCGATGTTCATCTTTGGCGCTGCCACGTTCGGCCTGGTGTTCCTGGTGCCCAACTACCTGTCGCAGTTGCAGGGGTTCAGCGCGCACGACGTGGGCGTGGCGCTGATCGCCTATGGCGTGGTGCAGCTGCTGCTGGCGCCGTTGATGCCCCGGCTGATGGGCTGGACCAGTGCCAAGTTCATGGTCGCCAGCGGCTTTTTGATCATGGCGCTGGGCTGCTGGCTGGGGGCTAGCCTGAGCGCCGACAGTGCCGACAACGTGATCATCCCGTCCACGGTGGTGCGCGGTATTGGCCAGCCTTTCATCATGGTTGCGTTATCGGTGCTGGCGGTGGCCGGGCTGGACAAGCGTGAAGCCGGCTCAGCCTCGGCGGTGTTCTCGATGTTGCGCAACCTGGGTGGCGCCATCGGTACGGCCGGGTTGACGCAACTGGTGGCGACCCGTGAACGCTTTCACAGTGAGCGCATTCACGAGCAGGTGACGCTGTTCGAGCCAAGCGTGCAGGCGCGTATCAACCAGACGGTGCAAAGCTGGCTGCCGCCTCAGCAGCAAATGCTGGAAGCGTTGGCGGCGACCATTCGACGAGAGGCTTACCTGATGGCCTACAGTGATGCGTTCTACCTGGCGTGCCTGGCATTGGTCGGGTGTGCCCTTGCAGCGTTGCTGCTGCGGGCCAGACAGCAGCATTGAAGACAGTATCGACCTCTGTGGGCGACCGAAGCGTTCGGTATTCGGCCGCTGTTACACTGTCAACCGATGAAATTGGCGAGCCCGAGCAAAGGTATGAACCCGACGCGCTACTCCACCGTGGCAAAAGACTTGATGCAAGCGATTGCCAGCGGCCGCTACCCAGTAGGCAGCCTGCTGCCGACCGAGTTCGAGCTGTGCGACCTTTACAATGTGAGCCGGCACACAGTGCGTGCCGCTATCGACCAGTTGCTCACCCAAGGGCTGGTGTCGCGCCGCAAGCGCGTGGGCACCCGGGTGGAGGCCAGCAGCCCGCGCGGCGGCTATTCGCAGTCGTTGGCCAGTGTGGCTGAGCTGGCGCACCTGGCAGACACCCAGCAGCGGGAAATCCAGGACGTGCGCCACTTTGTCGCCGACCTGAGCGAGGCGGCGAGGCTGGGGCTGGTGCCGGGGGAGCATTACTTCTGCGTGTCGAGCATCCGCGTCGACCGGCAGGACCCTGCCGCGCCGCTGTGCTGGACCGACGTTTATGCGCAGCGCGACTACACCGTGGTCATCGAACTGGCACGCGAGCACCCCGACCAACTCATTGTCGGGTTGATCGAACAGCATTATGGCCGAGCGATCGCAGCGATCGACCAGCAGGTGCGCGCGGTGTTGCTGACAGCGGAAATGGCCAGGGCGCTGAAGGCAGAGGCGGGCTCACCGGGGCTGAAGATCATCCGCCATTACCGCGAGGAAAATGGTGATTTGATGGCGGTTTCCGAGACCGTGCACCCGGATGACCGCTTTATCCTGGTGACCCAGATGCGCCGGGATCGCTCTCCCACCTGATCCATCCCGAAGGCGCGCGCGATCCCTGTAGGAGCGGCCTTTCGCGACACAAGGCCGCTCCTACAGCACCCCCAGTTGCCTTTCAGCTTCGACCAACTGCCTCGCCCGCGCCGTGCTCACCCGGTGATCGCGTGCCAGCCAGGCGTAGATCGTCGGTAGCACGAACAAGGTGAACAAGGTCCCTACCAGCATCCCGCACACAATCACCACCCCCAACCCGAAACGGCTGTTGGCGCCGGCACCGCTGGCGAACAGCAGTGGCAGCACGCCAAAAGTCATCGCCGCCGTGGTCATCAGCACTGGCCGCAAGCGTATTTGCGCCGCACGAACAATGGCGGCAGCACGATCGAGGTTGTCGCGCACCTGAATCTCGTTGGCGAACGCCACCATAAGGATTCCATGCTTGCTGATCAGGCCGATCAGCGTCACCAGGCCAATCTGCGTGTAGATGTTCAGCGTGGCCCAGCCCAGCGCCAGCGGCAGCAACGCACCGCAGATCGACAGCGGCACGGTCACCAGAATGATCAGGGGGTCGACCAGGCTTTCGTACTGCGCCGCCAGCACCAGGTAGATCACCACCAGGGCCGCGAGAAATGCCCACATCAAGGCAAAGCCCTCCTGCACATACTGGCGCGATTCCGATTGCCAGTCGTGGCTGAAGCCCGGTGGCAGCTCGGCGGTGAGCTGTTCCAGAAATGCCACGGCGTTGCCCATCGATACACCCGGGGCCGGGATTGCCTGCAGGGTACTGGCGTTCTGCTGATCGAACTGCAACAGGCGGTTGGGTGCCACTTCGATATCCAGGTGCACCATCGTGGCCAGCGGCACCAGGCTGCCATCTTCGGCGCGCACATACTGGCGGCTCAGCGCCGCAGGCGTCAGGCGTTGGTCCTGGATACTCTGCGGGATCACGTCATAAGAGCGCCCGAACAGGGCGAAGCGGTTGAGGTACTGCTCGCCCACCAGCACCCCCAGCGACTCACCAATGGCCTGCATGCTGATGCCCAGGCTCGCCGCCTTGGCCCGGTCCACGCGTACCTTGACCACCGGGTTATTGTAGTCGAGGTCGCTGTCCACCACGGCGAACAGGCCGCTGTCGCGGGCGCGTTGCTTGAGCACTTCCATGGTCTGGAACAGCTCGGGGTAATCCTGGGCGCTGCGCAGCACCATCTGCACCGGCAGGCCACCGCTGGAGCCCGGCAGCGACGCGACCTGGAAGGCGAAGATGCTGCTGCCCTCGATATCCGCAACGGCCTGCTGCAACTGCGCCTGCACCTGTGCCGCAGAACGCTCGCGCGCCTGCCAGGCGCTGAGGTTGATGCCACCGAAACTGGCGGCCGGGCCGTCGGTGCCGTTGATGATCCAGGTGTCGGTGGTTTCGGCAATGGACTTCATCACCTGGTCGAGCTTCAGCGCAAAGCGTTCTGCGTATTCGAGGCTGGCATGCTGCGGCGACTTGATGGCGGTCAGCACCGCCGCCTGGTCCTCGGGTGGCGCCAGCTCGCGCTGGGGCAGCAGGTACAGCCAGGGCAGGCTCAGGCACACCAGCAACGCCACGCCGCCACTGATCCAGCGGTGTGCCAGCGTGTAGGCCAGCACCCGTCCATAGGCCCCGCTCAGCGTGCCAAACAACCGATCGGCGAGAGTGGCCATGGCGCCATGCTGCTGACCGGGCTGCAGCAACAGCGAGCTCATCACCGGCGACAAGGTCAGCGCCACAATGCCGGACACGATCACCGCCCCCGCCAGGGTCAAGGCAAACTCACGGAACAGCGTGCCGGTCAGCCCGCCCATCAAGCCAATGGGCGCATACACCGCCGCCAGGGTCAGGGTCATGGCGATCACCGGCCCGGCGATTTCCCGCGCCCCGGCCAATGCTGCCGCGACCGGCGACTTGCCCTCCTCGATATGCCGATGCACGTTTTCCACCACCACAATGGCATCGTCCACCACCAGGCCGATGGCCAGCACCATCGCCAGCAAGGTCAGCAGGTTGAGGCTGAAACCGAACATCAACATCAGGCCCGCGGCCCCCAGCATCGACAGCGGAATAGCCACCACCGCGATCAGCACGCTGCGCAGCGAACCCAGGCACAGCCAGATCACCAACACCACGATCAGCATCGCCTCCACCAAGGTGCGCAGCACTTCATGGATCGACGCATCGATGAAGCGTGCGGTTTCATAGGCCAGCGCCACGTTCACGCCAGGCGGCAAGGTCTGCTGGATCTGTGGCAGCAGCTGGCGAATACCCTCGACGATCACCAGAGGGTTGCCGCTGGGCGTAGGGAACAGCCCCAGGTGCACGGCAGGTTTGCCGTCCATGGTGGCGCTGGTCTGCGTGGCCGCCGCACTCAGCTCGACGGTGCCGATATCGCGCAGGCGCACCAGGTCGGTGCCATCGTTACGGATGATCAGCTCACGGAAGTCTTCGACCCGGGTCAGGTCGGTGTCCACCTGGATATCGGCCAGCACGTACTGCCCGCGCACCTGGCCCGGCGTTGCCTGGTAGTTGTTGGCACGTACCGCCTGCGCCACGTCCGCCGCCGTCACCCCGCGCCCGGCCATCTGCTCACTGTCCAGCCACAGGCGCATGGCCAGGCGCTGCCCGCCGAACGACTGCACCTTGGCCACGCCGTCGATACCGGAGAACTGCGGTTCCACCACCCGCGACAGGTAATCGCTCAGTTCCGGTATCGACAGGCTGTCGCTGGCAAACCCCACATAGGCCACGGCAGTGGAGTCACCTGCCGACAGTTCCACCACTGGGTCGTAGGCTTTTTCCGGCAGGCGATAGCGCACCTGGTTGACCTTGGCCATGGTTTCGGCCAGCGCCTGGGTCGAATCGCGGTTGAGCACCATGCGCAAGGTGATCAGGCTGCGCCCCTGCTGCGACGACGAGGACAGGTAGTCGATGCCTTCGACCGACGACACTGCCTGGGTGATCGGCTGCGTCACGAAACCCTGCATCAACTCGGCGGAGGCACCGGGGTACTCGGTGCTGATGGTAATGGTCGAGCTTTCCAGCAACGGGTACTGGCGGATCGGCAACTTGCCCATGGCAAACAGCCCCATCAGGATGATCAGGCTGCTGACCACCAGCGCCAGCACCGGGCGGCGCACGAAGACGTCGGTAAACCTCACGACTGCCGCCCTCCCTGGCTGGCCTGCAGGCTGTCCTGCGCCACTGGCTCGACCGGCATGCCATCACTCAGTTTCAGCTGGCCGGAAACCACCACACGGTCACCGGGCGTCAGGCCGGAGGTGATTTCCACCCGCCCCTGCCAGCGCTCACCGGTGGTTACCTGCACCCGGCTCACCCGGGTGCCATGCTGCGGGTCCTGGGTCGCGACAAACACCGTCTGCCCATAGGCGGTGTAGGTGATCGCGGTTTCCGGCACGGCCAGCACGGTCGAAGGCTGCGCAGCATCCAGCCGCACGCCGGCATACATACCCGGCTGCAACTGCCCTTGCGGGTTCGACAAGGCCGCCTGTACCTGCACAAGGCGTGCTGTGCTGACCACCGGATCGACCGCCACCACCCGCGCCTGGAAGTCTTGCCCACGCACCGCGTCCACCGTCAGTGCCAGCACTTGCCCGGCGTGCACTTCGGGGGCGGCCTGCTCGCCCAAGGCGAAGTTCACATGCAACTGGCTGATGTCGGCCAGGCTGACGATGGTCTCGCCAGCGCCCAGGTACTGGCCCTGATGCACACGGCGGATGCCGAGCTTGCCGGCGAACGGAGCACGAATGGCCTTCTGCGCGATCAGCGCCTCGACATGCTGCAGCTCACCACGGGCCACGTCCACGGCAGTGGCAGCGTTGTCCAGCAGCTCTTGCGACACGGCATTCATCGCGCGCAGTTTGCGGCTGCGCTGCAGCACCACGTCAGCGTTACGCAACCTGGCCTGCAACTGCACGCGCAGGGCCTGCTCGGGCGCGTCGTTGAGCTGCACCAGCAACTGCCCGGCCGCGACTGTCTGCCCCGACTCGAAGGCGATGCGGGTAATACGCCCTGGCATCTCGGCCGCCACCTGCACCTGGTTGACCGCCTCCAACTCCCCCGAAGCAAAGCGCTGCCGCGCCAGTTGCACCTGCTCGGCCGTGGCCAGCGCCACCTTGGTCGCCGGCCACACCGCCGCAGCGGGTGGCGCCGAGCCGCTTCCCACCAGCGCATAGGCAGCGGCCAGCGCGCCGGCAACAGCGCCGGCCCAGGCCAGTAACGTCCGTTTATTCATGCACAGCTCCGATCACAGGGAAAGCGGTTGCAGGGAAGATCGGGCAGGACTATAAAAGCTCAACTTTACTTGAGGTCAACAGGCATGGCAGCGGACAACACACGGATGCTCACAGTGGGTGAAGTGGCCAAGCGCAGCGGCGTGGCGGTATCTGCGCTGCACTTCTACGAAACCAAGGGGCTGATCGCCAGCGTCCGTACGGCAGGCAACCAGCGCCGCTATCCCTCGCTGGTGCTGCGTACCCTGGCGATCATCAAAGTGGCCCAGCGCACGGGTATTGCGCTGGAGGAAATCAAACAGGCCTTCAGCCGTTATGCCCCCAACAGCAAGCTCACGGCCGCGCAATGGGGCGAGATGTCCACGGCCTGGCGCGAAGACCTGAATGCCCGCATTCGCACACTGGAAGCACTGCGCGACAGCCTCGACAACTGCATTGGTTGCGGTTGCCTGTCGCTGGAAGACTGCCCGCTGCGCAACCCCGAGGATGTGCTGGGCAAGGAAGGGACCGGGGCGCGAATCCTCGAAAAGAAGGCCCGCTAGCCTCGCACGCTCATGTCAGGTGCGCCGCTTTGCCGGCGCGCATGACCTGCAGGTGACAAACAGTCGCTTTGAACCATTGCGGCGATTCACCGCCCTAACCCTGTGCTGTTAACCCAAAGCCGCTCACAGGAAGGACTAAGCCATCATGAAACGCGAACAGATCGAAGGTGTAGCAGAGGACCTGGCTGGCAAGGCGCAAAGCGCCGTAGGTCGCCTGGTCGAAGACCCGGCACTGGAAGCCGAAGGCGATGCGCGTCAGGCCGCAGGCCAGGTGACCAAGACCTACGGCGACACCCTGGACACGGTGTCCTCGTTCGTCAAGGAAAAGCCCTTCGCCGCACTGGCCATCACCGCCGCCGTCACACTGGTGGTCTCTCGCCTGCTGCGCCGCTGAACCAGGGCGCCTCAGGCGGTTCAGGGCCGGATATCTTGTCCGGCCTGCGCCATCACCAGATGGCGATATCGTAGGTCAGGTAAAGGCGATTGCTGTCTCGGCCGCGGGCGAAATCTGATCGATACACATAGTTTCGCAGCTTTACGCCCAGCCCTTTCAGCGGCCCACCCTGCACCACGTAGGCAATCTCGGCGTCACGCTCCCATTCCTTGATGCCCTCGCCACCTGAGCGGCCATTGTCGCCACTCAGGTAGCGCGTCATGAAGGTCAGCCCCGGCACCCCGGCGGCAGCGAAGTTGTAGGCGTAGCTGGCCATCCAGGTCTTCTCTTCCTCTTCGATGAACTTGCCGATGCCGACGTTGCTGAACGAATAGACCGTTGCCCCACTGATATACGGCAGCCCCGCTTCACCATCGAGCACCTGGTAACCTGCGCCGACGGTATGCCCGGAGTGGGCGTACGACAGTTGGCCGCTGAACATGTCGTTGTCGATGCCACCGCCATACGCCGTACCGCTGTCGCGGCTTTTGAAGTAACGCAGGTCGGTGGTCAGCACGCCGCCGCCCAGCGGCAGGTCGTGCACCAGCCCGGCGAAGTCCTGGCGGTAGAAATGCTCGAGCTCGCCATGGAAATAACTCAGGCGCAGTTGCTTGCTGACGGCATAGTCAGCACCGGCGAAGCTGAAGTCGCCAGACGCTGGGCCGCCATACCCGTCCAGGTACAACCCGGTACTATTGGATGAGTCGCGTTGTTTGAAGCGGTCCAGGTGGCCAGCGGTAAGGGTGAGGTTGTCGATGTCGGTGCTGGTCAGCTGGGTTCCCTGGTAAGTCTGCGGCAGCAGGCGTGCATCGTTGTACACCAGTACCGGTGTCTTGGGCAGCAAGGTGCCATGCTTGACCACGGTGCTGCCCAGGCGGGCTTTGGCCGTGATACCGGCGCTGGCGAATTCGTCGGCCGCGCGGCCATCGTCATGCACCGGCAACAACCCTGTACCGCTGCGCCCACGGCCGGAATCAAGGCGTACGCCCAGCAGGCCCATGGCGTCGACGCCCAAGCCCAGGGTGCCTTGGGTAAAACCCGACTGGTAGTCGAGCAGAAAGCCTTGAGCCCACTCCACCCGTTCGCTTTTGGCAGTGGCGGCGGCGCGCGCGCTCATGCCCTGCTCGTCGCGGAAGTTCTCGTTGAAATACACGTTGCGTAGCTGCAGCTTGAGCTTGCTGTCTTCGATGAAACCGGCGGCACCGGCCACAGGCAGCCAGCCGCACAGCAGGCCACAAGTGGCCCCACGGAGAGGAAATCGGGACATAGTGGTTACTCTGTTGTTGTTCTTGGGTGAGTCAGGGGGCGCCGAGCGGCGCCCTGGGTGCTTCAAACCATGAAGGACAAGGCGCCCGTCAGCAGTGCCAGCGCCGTGATCACCAGCGAGGTGAGCACCGCCCATTTCACGGTGGCTTTCTGGAAGTCGCCGATGTCGCGGTCGACCATGCCCACCAGCAGCAGGGTCGAGGCTACCAATGGGCTCATCAGGTGCACCGGCTGCCCCAGCACCGAAGCGCGGGCGATCTCTACAGGGTCGATGCCGTACGCGGCCGCGGCATTGGCCAGGATCGGCACAACGCCGAAGTAGTACGCGTCGTTGGACAGCACGAAGGTCAGCGGCATGCTGGTCAGCGCCACCACCAGCGGGAACCAGTGGCTCCACGCATCCGGAATCCAGTCCACCAGCGTCTGGGCCAATGCATCGACCATCTTGGTACCCGAGAAAATACCGGCAAAGATGCCTGCGGCGAACACCAGCAGCACCACGGTCATGGCGTTGCCCGAATGGGCGAGGATGCGCTCTTTCTGCAGGTCCAGCTGCGGGTAGTTGATCATCAGTGCGGCGACGAAACCGATCATGAACAGGATGGCCGCGTGCATCAGCCCCAGCACCAGCGCGGTCATCACGGCGATCACCAGCACCAGGTTCACATAGGCAAGGCGCGGGCGCTTGTGCGGGTTGTCGCCAAGGATTTCCTTGATGTAGCAATTGCCGCCACCGGACTCCAGGGCAATATTGCCGATACGCCGGCGCTCGGCACGGCCCAGCAGGTAGGCGGTGAACACGACCCACGCCGCCCCACCGATGACGGTGGGCAACATCGGAATGAAGTACTCGGTCGCATCCAGACCGAGCGCTGCAATGGCACGGGTGGCGGGACCACCCCAAGGGCTCATGCCGCTCATGATGCTCAATGACAGCATCGATACGGTCGCCAGGATCATCGGGTTCATGCCGATGCGCTTGTACAGCGGCAGCATGGCCGCGCAGGTAATCATGTAAGTCGTGGTGCCATCACCGTCCAGCGCCACCAGCAGCGACAGCAGAGCGGTGCCGATAGCGATCTTGATCGGGTCGCCATTCACCCGCTTGAGAATCTTGCGGATCAGCGGGTCGAACAGGCCGGCGTCGATCATCAGGCCGAAGAACAGGATGGCGAACAGCAGCAGCGCGGCAGACGGTGCGACCATTTTCAGCCCATCGAGCATCATCTTGCCCAGGTCTGGCGCGAAACCGCCAACAAGGGCGAAAGCAATCGGCACGATGGTCAGCGCGACGATCGGGGACAGGCGTTTACTCATGATCAGGTAGGTGAAGGTCACCACCATGATCAGGCCCAGAAGTGCGAGCATGGTTTGTTCTCTTGTTTTTATTGTCTATGTGGCCCCCTGCAGAGCAGACGGCCCCCTGACCCCCACCCGGCAACGCCTGGTGGGGGCCTGTGAAAAGCTTGAGGGTGTCGAGGCTCAGCCGTGGCGGTGTGGTTCGGCGACCCAGTCGGCCGATTCAGCGACGGGGGTGACCACCGGCTCGCCATTCAGCCGGCTGTGCAGCGTCTGGCGGTCACAGGCGTTTTCCGACAACGAAACCACCACCGTCGCCACTGCGTTGCTGGCAAGACTCGTCAGCGCACGGGCTTCCGACATGAAGCGGTCGACCCCGATCAACAGGGCCAGGCCGGCCAGGGGTATGTCGTGGATCACGGTAAGGGTCGAGGCCAAGGCCACGAAACCGCTGCCGGTGACACCTGCCGCGCCCTTGGAGGACAGCAGCATGATCGCCAGCATGGTGACCACCTGGCCCAGGCTCAGGTCGATGTTGCAGGCCTGCGCGATGAACACGGCTGCCAACGACAGATAGATGGCAGTACCGTCCAGGTTGAACGAGTAGCCAGTGGGCAGCACCAGGCCAACCACGCCTTTCTTGCACCCAAGCTTCTCGAGTTTCTCGAGCATTCGCGGCAGCACAGGCTCGGTTGAAGAAGTACCCAGCACAACCAGGAACTCTTCGCGGAAATAGCGCAGCAGTTTCCACAGGCTGAAGCCATGGGCCCGGCAGATGCCACCGAGCACCACCAGCACGAAGAACGCGCAGGCGATGTACAACGTCCCCACCAGCTTGGCCAGCGCGCCAAGGGACGTAATGCCGTATTGGCCCACGGTGAATGCCAGTGCGCCGAAAGCGCCGACTGGGGCAAAGCGCATCAGGTAGCCGAAGATGCGGAACACCATGGTCGAGGCCGACTCCAGCACGTCCAGTACCGGCTTGCCCTTTTCGCCCATCGACGAGAGGGCGAAACCGCTGAGTACGGCGATGAACAGCACCGGCAAGACCTCACCCTTGTTGAAGGCACCGATGAAGGTGTCCGGGATGATGTGCATGAAGAAGTCCACCACGCTCAGCTTGGCGGCCGACGCGGTGTACTGGCTCAGGCCCGCTGTGCTCAAGGTGGCAGGATCGATGTTCATGCCGGCACCTGGCTTGAACAGATAGACCGCCGCCAGTCCGATCACCAGGCTGACCACCGTCAGCCCCAGGAACAGCAGCAGGGTCTTGCTCATCAAGCGTCCCAGAGAACGCTTGTCGGTCATGCCGGCGATGCCGGTGACGATGGTGCAGAACACCACCGGCGCGATCATCATCTTGATCAGCTTGATGAACGCATCACCCAGCGGCTTGAGGGCCACGGCCTGTTGCGCCCAGAAGTGTCCGACCACCACGCCCAGCAGGACGGCGCAGAGAATCTGGAAATACAGCGATTTGGCGAGTCTCATGGCATCACCCATTGTTGAAATTGTGCGGATGCGCTTGTTACGAATGTGCAGGTCTGGATTGGTGCCTGGAGCTACCCGGCCAACCTGCGGAATGTAGGGGCGTAGACGAACCCTGAGAAGAGCCGCCGGGCGGTTCGCACCACCGAAGCCTGGATCGTCTGGCCCTCAGTACCGCTGCGCGTCAGCGCAACATCGATGCCGCCACTTGGGTGCTCCAGGCGGACCTCGGCCAGTTGCTGCGCGCCTTCGCCCAACAGGTCGGCAATCACGGTGCCAGGGCTGACGCAGGCAGTCGCCAGCCCCACCGCTCCAGTGATCGCCAAGGCACGATGGCAGTTGTGCGGCATGAAATAGCGAACCTGCAGCGTGCCGTCGTAGCGCGGCTTGGACACCAGCACTGGCTTGGGGATGACCATGCCACTGACATCGCCCAGGCCCATGGCCTTTCCGGCCTTCAGCCGCAACGCTTCCAGGCGTTCGAGCAGCGCGCTGTCGGCGTCCAGCTGAGCCGGGGTTTCCGAGCCGCTGACACCCAACTGGCTGGCCTCCACCACCATCATCGGCATGGCCATGTCGATGCAGGTCACCGGCACGCCATCAATCACGTCCTGGGCCTTGCCCGTGGGGAACAGCTTGCCGGTCTTGCTGCCGACCGCGTCGAGGAAGGTCAGGTGCACCGGGGCGGCAGTGCCCGGTACCCCATCGATCGCCGTGCGGCCTTCGTAGCGCACGATACCGCCGGGCGTTTCGACCAACGAATTGACGAAGGTGCCAGTGTTGAGGTTACGGATGCGCACCAAGGTCTTGCCTTCCTGGCCTTTTACCAACCCCTGTTCGATGGCGAATGGCCCAACCGCACACAGCATGTTGCCGCAGTTGGGGGCCGTATCGACCCGGCGCTGTGCGACCATCACCTGCACGAACAGGTAGTCGACGTCGGCGTCGGCGTGCAATGACGGGCTGATGATCGCCACCTTGCTGGTCTGCGGGCTGCCGCCACCGATGCCGTCGATTTCCAGCTCATGGCCAGAGCCCATGAGGTTGATCAGCAACTCGTCGCGCTCGACCACATTGGCAGGCAGGTCCCAGGCGTGGAAGAACGGCCCTTTGGAGGTACCGCCGCGCATGAGTACGCAAGGAATTCGTTGCATGATTTCGCACTCTTGTTGATCAATGGACATCATTGATGCTGTGAGCAAAAGAGTGACAGGGATGGATAAATCAATCCAATGCAAATATCGTAGCTATTATTGCGATTCAAACATAAATAAAGCGCCAGGCCAGTCGAAGGTTTTCTTATGGAATATGAGCTGCAAGACATCAGATCTTTCGTGAAAATCGCCGAACTTGGCAGTTTTCATGAGGCCGCCGAAGCGCTTCACCTGTCCCAGCCGGCCCTCAGCCGGCGGATCAAGAAGCTGGAGGAAGGCCTGGGCACCTCCCTACTGGAACGCACCACTCGCCGGGTCAGCCTGACCAGCGTGGGCCGCGACTTCCTGCCCAAGGCCAGGCGCCTGCTGGATGATTTTGAAGACTCGATCCTCAGCATCCGCGAGCTGGCCGAGCGCCAGACCGGTCAGGTTACCCTCGCCTGCATTCCTACCGCGGCGTTTTACTTCCTGCCGTCGGTGATCCGCGATTACAACGAGCAATACCCGAAAATCCGCATTCGCCTGCTGGACCTTAGCGCCAACGACGGGCTCGAAGCCGTGCTGCGCGGCGAAGCCGACTTCGGCATCAACATGATGAGCGGCCAGCATCCGGACATCGAGTTTGTCTCGCTGGTGCAGGAGCACTTTGTACTGGCCTGCCGGCGTGACCACCCAGTGGCGAACCGCGCCTCCGTTACCTGGACAGAGCTGGCTGATTACCGCCTGATCGGCGTCGGCCGCCTGAGTGGCAACCGCATGCTGCTGGACCATGCGTTGTCCGGGCTCAACCTGCGGCCCAAGTGGTTCTACGAAGTGCAACACCTGTCCACGTCGCTGGGCATGGTCGAGGCCGGGCTGGGCGTGTCCGCCATGCCCAGCCTGGCCATGCCCAATGCCGACCACCCCACGCTGGTGAGCGTGCCGTTGATCGAGCCGCAAGTCACCCGCACGCTAGGGCTGGTGTACCGGCGCGGCGCATCGCTGTCGCCGGCTGCGGAGAAATTCGTTTCGATCCTGCTGCAGAAATGGCCAAATCGCTGAGGGAAGCGGCGCGCACAAAGCCTAGTAAAACTGCCAGTTGCTAATAAAGGCTGTCTGCAGCAGGTTTTGTGCAGGCGCACTGTTAGGAAGCATGCTGACGTGAAACACACAGGTGAACACTTTAATTACCGAATATTTGTCGACGAGAGGCGAATGAAGAAACAGCCGCTGTCCTATACAGCTTACGGGGAACTGTGGGCCAGGCCAGACGCGTGCTTAGGGTACAATGGCGAGTGGAAGGACGAGATTTTACAATCGTATAGTCTTGGCCAGGGTCATCGCTACTATAGCCCTGCCTTGATGCGATTTCTCAGTCCAGACGCGTTGAGCCCGTTTGGGCAGGGTGGGGTAAATACATACTGTTATTGCCTGGGCGATCCGGTAAACAGGCTTGACCCATCAGGCCGGATAAGCATCATTAAGCTAATGATGCCTTGGCGTAAAACAGGTCTTACTCAATTTCTGAAACAACATGGGATACCTAAGGAACCACTCAAACCATTTTTAAAAACCTGGGGAAAAAACTTGTCAGTGTACAAGAAGCAGGAAGATGGGACCTACAATCACTTCTTGATAAAGGAAAAAGGCAAAAACGGGACATATGACGCTCTTCCCCACCCTGTCCTGCGCGATGATCTTGCGGGCAAGACTGTTTTCAAGAAAGGTGATTTAAGAATCGACCTATGGCTGGATGACGGTCGCAACAGAAACCATGACCGTACTGATGCCCACTTTAAAAAGTATGGTTTTGAAAGGGTTACCTACCGTCGTAAATGGTTCATAAGCGCCGCCCCTGCGCAGCCACAATAGAGCGAATCCGCTGAATCATTGGTTCCCGCTCTACGTGGAGCTCCATAAGGCACAAAGCAAAGTAACACATCAAATTGCCATCATGCGGCGATAATTCACGCGTTTCATTGGATGAAACTTTCGAGATCTCGCACAGAAACTAGTCGTTCTTACCCAGCATGTACCGGTCAAAATGCTCGATATGCTCATCGAGGTTGTCCTCGAGCATCATCCGGTACTGATCGCAGAAGTACTTCAGAATCTCTTCCCGTGCCGCACCCAGCTCCGCGCCGCTTTTGAAGCTGCGGGCGCTCATCCAGGCGCTGAAGCGCGCGGCACCGAAGGTCAGCGAGGCGCTTACCTTGCCCAGGTCTTCGAACTTTTCGATCTGCTGGTTCGCCAGTTCGATGTGCGCATCGGCGCGATCGTAAAAGGCCTGGTCGGTAGCTTGGGTCATTGGGGTTCACCTTGTTGCGCAATGCGAGCGGGAGGCCAAGCCTTGCATGTCGCGGCGCATACGTGCAAGGCTGAAAAAGGATCACCCATGACGAAAAGGAAGCAAAGCACCTCATGCTTGGAATCACACGTATCCATCGCTATTTGCGCCCACTGCCTGCAAAACCGACTGCAGCCAGTGGGCGTGACCTCAAGGCCAAACGCGCTACCCACCTCGCCTCAACGGTTGCCAACCTCCTCTGCACGCCCCGCTCCGCCCCGCCTTACCTCTGCGTCACTCCTGAGCGTCCCCCCGTCGAACGTGTGCCCCCGACCTGACTGCCTCCACTGCAGCTCACACATCGTTCTCGCCTGTTGCAGGCGGGATGCCTGACGCAACGACAAGGGGCAACAGCCAATGCTTTTCTTTCACGGTAAACACATCTTCAGCGCCATCTTCGATATGGATGGCACCCTCTTCGACACCGAGCGCCTGCGCTTCAAGACACTCAAACAAGCGTCTCTGGAAATCTTCGGCAAAGCGCTGAGCGAGCACACCCTGATTGGCTCGCTGGGCCTGAGCGCAAAAAAGGCCGAAGCCCTTGCCAAGGCGCATAACGGCGACGACTTCCCGTACGCCGAAATCCGCCAACGCGCCGATGAACTTGAGCTGGCGTACGTGCGCAATCACGGCGTACCGATCAAGGCCGGCCTGCTGGAGGTGCTGGAGCGCCTGCGCAAGTCGGGCCTGACCATGGCAGTGGCCACCTCCAGCCGCCGTGCCATCGCCGAGGAATACCTGATCAACGCCAACGTGCTGAAGTACTTCGACATCACCGTTTGTGGCGATGAAGTCAGCCAAGGCAAACCCCACCCCGAGATTTTCCTGAAAGCCGCCCGCGCGCTCAATTGCGAGCCAGGCCAGTGCTTCATGGTCGAGGACTCGGAAAACGGCATGCTGTCGGCGATGCGCGCCGAAGGGCAGGCGATCCTGATCGAGGACATCAAGCCGCCTGCGCCGGAAATCAAGGCGGGCGCGCTCAAAGCCTACCGCAGCATGCATGAATTTCTCGCCGACCTGAGCGAGTGCGTACCCGACCTAGGCATGCCTGCATTGAGTGAACCGTTCCCGGCCTCGATGAACCAGTTCAGCGTGGGCATTCATGGTTTCGGCGCCATCGGCGGCGGTTACCTGACGCAGGTATTTTCCCATTGGGACGGCTACACCCGACCGCGTGAAATCATTGCCGCAACCCGCTCGCGCATGCTGCGCGAAAGCGTCAGCGCCTTCGGCCGCTACAGCGTGCGCTACGGTGCCACATCGTTCGACCAGACCATCGACAACGTGCGCATGATCGACATGGACGATGACGACGCGGTCATCAGCATGTACACCACTGCCGAAATCATCGGCCTGAGCCTGCCCGAGCAGGCCATCAGAAGCCAGGCCAGGGTGATCGCCCAAGGCCTGCTGCAACGCTTCGAGCGCCGAGGCCGGGAGCTGACCCTGCTGATCGTGCTGAACAAGGTTGGCGGTGCGGCGTTCGTGCGGCGTCATGTGCAAGCCGAGTTGTCGCTACTGTGCCCGCCTGCGATCAGCGAGCAGGTTTTGCAGAAGACCCATTTCGCCGAAACGGTGGTCAGCCGCATCGTGTCCAAACTGGGCAATGACGCGCTGGTACGGCAACTGCGCATCAAGTCACAGATGTTCCAGAACAGCCTGGAAGACGAGCCCGCAAGCACCCGCAAACCTTCAGCGCCGCTACCAGAGTACGAACGGCTGATCGGCCACTTCAGGCCCTTTGCACAGCCCAGCAGCGCCATGAGCCAGCTGCATCTGGTGCTGTTCAACAGCGAAGCCGACATGCCGCTTTACGCCGAGCGCGGCAGCGATCTGCTCGAACGCCTGCGCCAAGTGAAGACAGTGCCAGACATCGCCCAGATCCAGATCATCAAGAACCGCCTGTGGAACGGCCCGCACGCCATCGTGGCCTGGTACGCCAGCCTGCTGGGCCATGCCTGGGTCGGCCAGGGCATGGGCGATGCGCGGGTGAGTGAACTGGCCGAGCGCCTGATTCGCCAGGAGGTCGCGCCCGCACTGGTGGCCGAATACCCACAGATGGCCGAGGTGGTCAGCCGCTTTGCCGAGGCATTCCTCGAGCGTTGCAAAACCTCGTTCAAAGACCCCTGCGCCCGGGTAGGCCGCGACCCTTTGCGCAAGCTGCAACGCAACGAACGCATCCTCAGCAGCATCGACCTTGCCCGCAAGCACGGTATTGCAACCCCGGCCCTGGCGTTTGGCGCCGGTCTCGCCATTCACCACGCCCTGAACTGCAGCAACAGCAAGGACCTGGAAAGCGAGGCAATCAGGCAGGTTTACCTGGATAACCAGGAAAGCGTCGAAGCCGTGCTCACCCATGCCAACAAACCGTTCCCCGGGTTGTGCCCCGTCAAGGACGCGGAACTGATCGCTGCCATCCGTGAAGGCTTCCGCCAATTGCCAAAGCCAGCTTCGCGCCACGCGGTTGCTGTAGGCTCATAACCAGCCCTGGCCGGGACACCGTGGGCGCAGGTTGCGCCTGCGTCCCGGTCAGCGCCATGGGCCGGCCTTGGATACCGGCCTAAAGCACTTCGAACAGGCCTGCTGCGCCCATACCGCCGCCCACGCACATCGTCACGACCACGTACTTCACCTGACGTCGCTTGCCCTCCAGCAAGGCATGGCCGACCATCCGCGCGCCGCTCATGCCGTAGGGGTGGCCGATAGCAATGGCGCCGCCATTGACGTTCAGTTTCGCCGGGTCGATCTGCAATTGCTGGGCGCAATACAGCACCTGGCAGGCAAACGCCTCGTTCAGCTCCCATAGCCCGATATCGTCTACTGTCAGGCCCTGCTGGCGCAGTAGCTTGGGCACCGCCAATACCGGGCCGATGCCCATTTCCTCGGGGGCAAGGCCAGCCACGGCGATACCGCGGTAAAGCCCCAGGGCTGCGATGCCCGAGCGCGCCGCCAGCGCGCCCTCCATCAGCACGCAGGCACTGGCGCCATCGGACAACTGACTGGCATTGCCGGCCGTGATACAACCGCCTTCGACCACGGGCTTGAGCCCCTGCAGATCGGCCAGGGTCGTCGCCGGTCGGTTCCCTTCGTCCTGGGTCAGGCGCACCTCTTCATGGCTGACAACACCTGTCAGCTTGTCCACCACCTTCTTGCGTGCGGTGACCGGCACGATTTCAGCGGCGAACAACCCTGCCGCCTGCGCCGCCGCCGTGCGCTGCTGAGACTGCAGGGCGTAGACATCCTGTGCTTCGCGGCTTATGCCATAACGCCGGGCCACCCGTTCGGCCGTTTGCAGCATCGGCATGTAGGCGTGCTCGCTCATGCGCAACACTGCGGGGTCATAAGCCTCACTGGCCAGCTGGTGGTGCACCTGCTGCACCAGGCTGATCTGCTCCTGACCTGCGCCAATGGTCACCTGCATGCCATCAACCATGATCTGCTTCGCCGCCGTGGCAATGGCCATCAGGCCTGAAGCGCACTGGCGGTCGACGGTTTGTCCGCTGACCGTTTGGGGCAGGCCGGCGGCCAGCGCCGACAGCCGACCCGGGTTGATCGCGGCAGTGCCGCTCTGCATGGCAGTCCCCAGCACCAGGTCATCGACCTGCGCCGGTTCGATACCGGCACGTTCTACCGCGGCGCGGATGGCGACAGCCGTCATGCTGGGGGTTTTCAGGTCGTTGAAGGCGCCACGCATGGCTTTGCCGATAGGGGTGCGAGCAGTGGCGACGATCACGGCGTCTTTCATGATGGCTGTTCCTCAGGGGATAGGGGCTGCAGTTCGCTCAACACGCGCCGCAGGCAGTCAGGTACCGGCACCGGGCGCCGCCCTTCGCGGTCGACGAATACATGGACGAAGCGACCGGTGGCGCAGGCCAATGGCTGACCGGCAAGGAACACAGCCAACTGATAGTGCACCGAGGTGTTGCCCAACCGGCCCACCACTAGGCCCACTTCGATGTCATGCGGGAAGGCCACCGGCGCCTGGTAGTCGCAGGCGGAGCTGACCACCAGCGCGATCACCCTCCCCTGGTCGATATCCAACCCGCCCTCCCGCACCAGCAGGCGGTTTACGGCGCTGTCGAAAAAGCTGTAATAGACCACATTGTTCACGTGGCCATAGACATCGTTATCGTGCCACCGGGTGGTTATAGGCGTGAAGTGCCGATAGTGTTCACGTTGCCGGAGGTCGCTCATCAGTAGGCTGCCTCATAGATGGCCAGCGCATCGGCCTGGGTGACTTCACGCGGGTTATTGACCAAAAGGCGCTGCTGTTGCATCGCGTCTTCGGCCAGCTGGCCAAGCCGATGACGCGGTACATCGGCGTCGCGCAGGCGGTCCGGTAACCCGCAGCGGCTACCTAGCGCGGCCAGCTCGGCCACGAATTGTTCTGCCTGCTGGCGCTGATCACCGGGCTGTAAACGGGCCCCCAGCAGCGGCACGGCCAGTTCGGCGTAGTCCACTGCCGCCACCGGCAGGTTGAAGCGCAGCACATGCGGCAACACCAGCGCGTTGGCCAGGCCATGGGGAACATGAAAGTGCCCACCCAGCGGATAGGCCAGGGCATGCACCGCCGCCACCGGTGCATTGGCAAAGGCCTGGCCGGCCAGGCAAGCCCCCAGCAGCATGGCCTGGCGGGCCTGCAGGTTGCCGCCATTGTGCACAGCCTGGTCAAGGTTATCCGCCAGCAACCGCAGCGCCTCACGGGCCAGCAGGCTGGACAGCGGGTTACGTTTGAGGCGGCTGGTATAGGCTTCGATGGCATGCACCATGGCGTCGATACCGGTAGCAGCCGTCACCGCCGATGGCAGGCCGAGGGTACAGACAGCGTCGAGCACTGCCAGGTCTGGCAACAGCAGCGGCGAAACAATGCCCATCTTGGTGGTGGCACCGGTGGTGACGATGGCGATCGGCGTCACCTCCGAACCGGTACCTGCCGTGGTGGGCACCTGGATCAACGGCAGCCGGCGGCCTTTGGCCCTGTCGATGCCGTACAGCTCGGCGATGGGCTGCGAACAGTCGCGGTGGGCCAGCAGCGCAACCAGCTTTGCCACATCCATCGAGCTGCCGCCGCCGAACCCCACCACCAGGTCGGCGCCGATATGCCGGGCGCGCTGGGCGGCCGCCAGCACGCATGCCTCGCTAGGGTCGGCCGTAACCTCACTGAAGATCGCCACACCGACCTTGGCTGCCGTGAACCCTGGCAGCAGGTCATCGAGCATGCCAAGGCGGGCGATACCCGGGTCACTGACAATCAAAACACGCTTGGCACCGCGCTCACGGCACAGACCTGCAAGGCGCTGCACCGCGCCAGGTTCGCAGAGGATCTGCGCAGTGGTGGCAAAGCTGAAAGGCTGCATCGCACTCTCCTTGTTCGTGTGGTTTGCCGTGCGCTAGAACGCGAAATCGGTCGCCGGTAGCGCCATCAGGCAATCTGCGCCACCCAGCAGGGCCTCGCGGTGAGCAGTGGCGCGGGGCAGGAGCCGCCGCCAGTAGAACGTCGCGGCGTCAAGCTTGGCCCTGTAGAAGGCTGTTTCCGCGCTGCCGGCGGCAAGCGTCGCTTGAGCGCACACCGCCGCTTGCAACCACATCGCCGCCAACAGCACGTAGGCCGAGTAGGCAAGAAAATCAACCGACACTGCCCCTGACTCCTGGGGGTCGCGTTGACAGGCCTCGACCACATGGGCGGCCAAGACGCGCCATTCCTCCAAACGTTGCCCCACGGCCGTCGCCATGGCCTGCAGGCCGTCGCGCGCATTGGCAGCCCTGACGTGCAGCGCCATTTCGTCGATCAGCAGATTGAGCTCGGCCCCGCCGTCCCCCAGGACCTTGCGGCGTATCAGGTCGAGGGCCTGTATGCCGTTGGTGCCTTCATAAAGCTGGGTGATGCGGCTATCGCGCATCAACTGCTCCATCCCCCACTCGCGGATGTAGCCGTGACCGCCGTACACCTGCACCCCAAGACTGGCGACTTCCTGACCGACGTCGGTGAAGAACGCCTTGACGATAGGGATCAGCAACGCCGCCCGCCGAGTTGCGGCCTGGCGCGCCGGTGCACTTTTCGCAGCATGCTCCAGGTCCAGTTGCCGAGCGGTGTAGATGCCCAGCATGCGACAGCCCTCGGTAAGGGTCTTCTGGGTCAGCAGCATGCGCCGCACGTCTGGATGGACGATGATCGGATCGGCAGGCTTTTCCGCTGCCACCGGCCCGGCAAGCGAGCGCGACTGCAGACGCTCCCGGGCATAGGCCAGCCCTCCCTGAAAAGCGGCCTCGGCAATACCAAGCCCCTGCAGGCCGACCTGGAAGCGGGCATCGTTCATCATGGTGAACATGCAGGCCAGGCCCTGGTTGGCCTCCCCCACCAGCCAGCCCTGGGCACCGTCGAAGTTCATCACGCAGGTCGATGCCCCCTTGATGCCCATCTTGTGCTCCAGCGCCCCGCAGCCCAGCGCATTGCGCTCGCCACCGGGCAACAGCTTGGGCACCAGGAACAGGCTGATGCCCCTGACACCGGCCGGCGCATCAGGCAGGCGCGCGAGTACAAGATGAACGATGTTGTCGGTCAGGTCCTGCTCGCCCCCACTGATGAATATCTTGCTGCCGGTAATGCGATAGCTGCCGTCCGCTTCCGGCTGGGCGCGGGTACGCAGCAACGCCAGGTCGGTGCCGGCCTGCGGCTCGGTCAGGCACATGGTGCCGGCCCACTCGCCACTGACCATCCGGCTCAGGTAGGCCTGCTTGAGTGGCTCGCTGCCATGGCGATGCAACGCCAGGACCGCGCCCTCGGTCAGGCCGGAGTAGATGCGGAACGACAACGACGCTGCCATCAGCATTTCATGGAAGCTGGCCGATGCCATCTGCGGCAAACCCTGGCCACCGTAGGCCTGCGGCCCGGTCATACTGGCCCAGCCATGTTCGACGTATTGCCGATAGGCGTCCCGCATGCCGTCCGGGGTGGTGACCTCGCCGCCCACCCACTGGCAGCCCTGTTCGTCACTGTTGCGATTGAGTGGTGCGATGATTTGGCCAGTGAAGCGTGCGGCCTCCTCAAGGATGCCGTCGAGGGTGTCGCGATCCAGTTCGATACCGAGTTGCTGGCAATGTCCGCTCAGGTCGAACAGTTCATGCAGCACGAAGCGCATGTCGCGAAGGGGCGCCTGGTAGTTCATGCCTGAACCTCCCCGCGCGGTTCGAAACGCTTGCCACCGGCCACGAGTGAGTAGAGCAGCCCTGCCGGGCGCCAATGCTCGCCAAGCACGCCCTGCAGGTATTCCAGCCGGGCCAGGATAAACGGCGCCCCTTGCTCGTCAGCCCAGCGCATGGGCCCGCCAGTGGCAGCCGGGAAGCCATAGCCGTGGAGCCAGACCCGGTCGATGTCGCTGCTGCTGGCGGCGATACCTTCCTGGAGAACCTTCGCCCCTTCGTTGACCAGTGCCAGCAGGCAACGTTCGAGGATTTCCTCGGCACTGATGCCCCGACGTCGGTAGCCAAGGTTCTGGGACACCTGCAGCACCAACGCGTCGACCTGCGGGTCATGCTCGGCCTGCCGGCTGCCGGGGGCATAGCGGTAATAGCCCTGCCCGGTCTTCTGCCCAAGGCGACCGAGCTCGCACAGCGCATTATCGACCTGCACCAGCGGGTCGTGCATGCCTTGCCCGGCCAACTGCCGGGCGCGCCACTCCAGGTCGATGCCCACCACGTCGTACATGCGGAACGGCCCCATGGCGAAGCCGAACTGCTGCAGTACCGCATCCACCTGATGTGGCAACGCCCCTTCAAGCAGCAACTTGCGCGCTTCGCCCACATAGCTGCGCAACATGCGATTGCCAATGAAACCAGGGCAGTTGCCTGCCACTATCGCCACCTTGCCCATGCGCTCGCCCAGCGATTTGGCGGCATCGAGCACCTTCTGATCGGTGTGCGTCCCACGCACGATTTCGAGCAGCTTCATGACATGCGCAGGGCTGAAGAAATGCAGCCCCAGGACCTGGGACGGCCGCTGGGTGACGGCGGCAATCGCGTCGATGTCCAGCGCCGAGGTGTTGCTGGCCAGGATCGCACGTGGCTTGAGGTGTGCATCCAGTGCACGGAAGATTTCCTGCTTGAGCGCCAGGTTTTCATACACCGCTTCAATCACCAGGTCGGCCTCCGCCAACGCCGGATAGCCGTCCACTGCCTGCACACGCGCCAGGCAAGCGTCGGCCTGGGCCGGGGTGATGCGCTGCTTGTCCACCTGCTGGGCCCAGGCCTGGCTAACCATGCCCAGCCCGGCTTCGAGCGCTGCCGCGTTGCAGTCCAGCCACAGCACCGACAGCCCGGCGTTGGCCAGGCTGATGACGATGCCGCGGCCCATGGTGCCTGCACCTATCACAGCCACCTGATTGATCGGGAAGGGAGTATTCACGCGCAACGCTCCTGCTTTTCTTGTAGGTATGAGGACTGTGATCACCCTAAGCAGGCTGAAGGTATTTTTGAAATTTCCATTTCGTATGCCATATATTTTCAGCATGAATATTTCGAACTTCGACCTGAACCTGCTGCGCGTCTTCGACATGTTGCTGCGTGAACAGAACGTATCGCGGGCAGCCGAGCGTCTGGCCCTCACCCAGCCGACCGTGAGCAATGCCCTGGCGCGCCTGCGTGACCAGCTGGGCGACCCGCTGCTGGTCCGCGTGGGCCGGCGCATGCGCCCGACGCCACGGGCCTTGACACTGGAGGGGCCAATACGTGCGGCGTTACAGCAGATCGAGCAGACGTTGGGCACCGGCGATGGCTTCGAGCCTCAGCGCAGCCATCGCCAGTTGCGCATCGCCCTCACCGATTTCGTCGAACAGCTGTGCATGCCGCCACTCCTGGCGCGGCTGGAGCTACTGGCACCCAACGTGCGCATCGACGTGGTGCACCTGGCCCCCAACCTGCCGGCCGAGGCGCTGGACCGGGGCGACCTCGACCTGGTACTGGGCCGTTTCGACGAGGTGCCGGCGCGCTTCACCCGCCACCCCTGGCGCCGTGAAACCCTGCAGATCGCGCTGCGCCAACAGCACCCGCACCTGGTGCCGGGCCAGGCACTGGACCTCGACGCGTTCCTGGGTTTGCGGCACATCTGGGTGCACGGCGGCCAGACCCGGGGCATGGTCGACCAGTGGCTGGCCGAGCAAGGCCTGACCCGGCAAATCGCCTATACCACGCCCAACTACCTGCAGGCCGCCCATCTGGCCGCAGCCACCGACATGTGTGTGGTGCTGCCGCGGCAACTGGCCCAGCAGTTCGCGCATCTGCTGCCCTTGGCGGTGCACGAACTGCCTTTTGCCCTGGAGCCTTTCGAACTGGAACTGGTACACCTGAGCCACCGTCAGCACGACCCCGCCCTGGCCTGGCTGGTCGAACAGATCCTCACGCTCCCCCCCGCCTGAAGCCATCAGGAAACGCGATAGCGGCCATGCCGCTCTGGTATTGGCTGGTGCGCAAGCCCCTCCCCTAGAGTGTTCTGCCCCAATAACAACAAGGACATCCCATGCGCTTTTCACTGTCGATGCTGGCGCTTGCCCTGCTGGCCCCCCTTCCGAGCCTGGCCGCAACAGCGGCCAAGGATGCCACCGCGGCCACCCTGGCCAGCAACCAGCAGTGGCTGCAACGGTTGCCTTTCGAGGATCGCGTCGATTACGAAACAGCCCGGCGTGGGCTGGTCGAGCGGTTTGACGGGCCAGTCGCGACAGCCGATGGCAAGACCGTGTGGAACCTGGCCCAGTATGCTTTTCTGGAATCGGCGCAATCCCCTGCCACGGTAAACCCGAGCTTGTGGCGCATCGCTCAGTTGAACAACATCGCCGGTTTGTTCAAGGTCACCGAGGGCATCTACCAGCTTCGCGGTCTGGACCTGGCCAACATGACCATCGTCGAAGGGAAGGACGGGCTGATTGTGCTTGACCCGCTGCTTGCCGTGGAGACCGCCAAGGCGGGCCTCGAACTGTACTTCAAGCACCGTCCACGCAAGCCGGTGACCACGGTGATCTACACCCACCCGCACGTCGACCATTTCGGCGGCGTGCGCGGGGTAATCAATGAGGCGGACGTCAAGGCTGGCAAAGTCCAGGTCATCGCGCCCGAGGGGTTCTTCGAACATGCCATCGGCGAAAACGTGCTGGCCGGACCGGCCATGAAACGCCGCGCCCAGTACATGTACGGCGCCCCCCTACCCCGTGGGCCGCGAGGCCAGGTGGATGCCGGACTGGGCAAGGGCGTGCCGGCCAATGCCACTGTCAGCCTCATCGCGCCGACGCTCGAAATCAGCCAACCGCTGCACCGCATGACCCTGAGCGGCGTGGAGGTGGAGTTCCAGCTGACCCCGGGCACCGAGGCGCCGGCGGAAATGAACATTTATTTCCCGGCGCTCAGGGCACTGTGCATGGCCGAGAACGCCACCCATGTGCAGCACAACGTACTGACGCTGCGCGGGGCACTGGTGCGCGATCCGAAAGTGTGGGCCCATTACCTGGACCAATCGCTGGTGCGCTACGGTGAGCAGGCCGAGGTGGTGTTCGCCCAGCATCACTGGCCCACTTGGGGTGGTGCGGCCATCCGCGACTACCTGGCCGACCAGCGCGATATGTATGCCTTCATCGACAGCCAGACCTTGCGCCTGATCAATCAGGGCCAGACGCCCATGGAAATTGCCCAGACGTTGGCCAGCCTGCCGCCGCGCCTGGCAAGCAAATGGTACAGCCGCGACTACTACGGCTCGCTCAGCCATAACGTCAGGGCCGTCTATCAACGCTACATGGGGTTCTACGACGGCAACCCGGCCAACCTCGACCCATTGCCACCGCAAGCGGCCGGCAAGCGTTACGTGGCGGCGATGGGAGGTGCCGATCAGGTGCTGACCCAGGCCCGCCAGGCCTTCGCCGAGGGCGACTATCGCTGGGTGGCGCAATTGGTCAACCACCTGGTATTCGCCGAGCCAGACAACACCGAGGCCCGCGAACTGCAGGCCGACGCGCTGGAGCAACTGGGTTACCAGAGTGAGAACGCCACCTGGCGCAATGCCTACCTCAGTGGCGCGCAGGAATTGCGCTCAGGCGTTGCCACCGGTGCGGGTAGCGGCGGCAACGCCGATGACATGGTGCGGGCCCTGACACCCAGCCTGTTTTTCGACTACCTGGGCGTGCGGGTGAATGCCTACAAGGCTGCCGATAGCGACCTGACCATCAACTGGCGGTTTTCCGACCTGGACGAAGACTACGCGCTCACCCTGCGTAACGGCGTCCTCACCCACCGCGACCTGGCGCGCCACGCCAAGGCCGATGTAGAGGTGACCATGCGCAAGCAGACGCTGGACAGCATTGCCTTGAAGCAGACAGGCTTTCTCAAGGAAGCCACAGCAGGGGCAATCGACATCAAAGGCGAGCGGGTAAAGTTCCTGCAATTCATGGGCGGGCTGGAAGAGGCTGATTCACGCTTCAATCTCGTCACGCCCTGAGCGGCAGCGGGCGGCGCCGGCACTGCGCTCAGCCGCCCTTCGCCAACCGGCACAAGCCTGCCAATGCCATGAGCCACACCACGCTACCCAGTGCCAGCACTCCCCACGGCGCAGGCTGGCCGCGTTCGGCCTGCAACATCGCCAGGCCCCGTTCGTAACGCCGCCCCTGGCGGGTCAGCAGCGCCAGCGCGGCCACGCCCGCCAATGCCAGCACGTACACATCGCCCTGACGACAGGCCAACCCGGCCACCGCCATCAGCGCCAGCACAGTGCGCCGCCAGGCCAACTCGGTGCGTTCTGCCTGCAGGCCCGGATCACCCATGCCAGCGTGGCCACAGGACGAGACCTGCCAGCAGTACAGCGACCAGGCAGCCCAGCGCCAACAAGGGCACCAGTGCCGGCAACGGCAATGGACGTCGATGACGCAATGCCCGCTCTACCCGCAGCCAGCGCAGGCAGGCGCCCGCGCTCAGCAATGCGCTCAGCAGCATCAGGCCAGCGACCAGCCACAGCCGCAGGGGTGTCTCGAGAACGTGGCCGGCGAAGGTTTCAATGGCGATAGCGCCACCCAGCAGCGCCAGCGCGGTGCGAATCCAGGCCAGGAAAGTACGTTCGTTGGCCAGGGTGAAGCGCGGATCAGGCGCTTCACCCTGGCCCAACAGCCGCCGCGACCAGTCAGGCTGTGGTTCAGGCACGCCCATCAGCGCACACCAAAGCTGCGCAGGGCGCCGGGCGAGAAGTACGAAAGGCTGGTGCGCACATTGAAGGCAAAGGGCCGACGCTGCTCGTTGATCAAGCCCGATGCATGGTAGCGGCCACTCTTGAGGTCGTAGGTAACCTCCATGGCGTTGACTGCCACCTGGCCGCCGGGGTGAAAGAAACCATGGGCCTGTGAGGTGCGCCACAGCTCGCCACGCGCGTCGTAGCTGTCTGTTTCGAGAATGGCCCAGGTGTCTTCATCCAGGTAGAACCGGCGCTTGGCGTAGATATGCTGCGCCCCGGGCTTCAACGTCGCCTCCACGGCCCATACCCGGTGCAGTTCGTAGCGGGTCGGTGCCGGGTCGATGTGGCCTGGCTTGATCAGGTCCGCATAGCGCAGCTCAGGCGATGCCAAGCGGTAGCTGTTGTAGGGCACGTGCAGTGTCTGCTTGCCCAGCAGCTTCCAGTCGTACCGGTCTGGCGCGCCATTGAACATGTCGCGGCTGTCGGCGGTCCGCAGGCCGGCGGTGCCCGGGCCGGTGGTGTCATAGGCGATATTCGGCGCCCGCCGTACCCGGCGCTGGCTGGCACTGTACACCCAGGACAAGCGCGGCTCGGCGACCTGGTCCAGTGTCTCATGCACCACCATCGCATCGCCGGCAAGCCGCGAGGGCGCCGTCATGCGGTAGGTGAAGTAATAAAGTACATTGCCCGCCCCCAGGTTGGCCAAGCCTTCAGGCCGGGCCACTTCCTGACGCGCGCTCATCAGCACGAAGCGGCCATTCTTCAGCGGCGTGACGCTGTCGGAGCTCAGGCTGTAGCTCTCGTTGCGATGCCGGGTCAGGTGGTTCCAGATCACCTCCAGGCCGTTGGTTGGCCGTGGAAAGGCGATGACGCCAGTGAAACCTCGCACACCGTTGCCCTGGTCATCCAGCTGCGCCTGCTCGGCGTTGCGGGTGGCCGATGCCGCGACCGCGTCGGGTACCGCAACACTGCGGTGGGTGGGATACACCGGCAAGCTGAGGCTGGCTGGGAAGCGTTTGAGCAAGGCCACCTGGCCGTCGGTAAGCTGACCTCGGTACTGCCGGTAGTTGGCGGCCGTGATCCGGTACAGAGCCTGCTCATCGGCAAACGGATCCAGCGGCGTGCCGTTGTCGCCCAGGCGTTGCTGGGCCGTACTCAACCCACCTTGCCAGGCCGGGATGCGCCCGTCGGGGCTGGCAGCACGCTCGGCTCCCACCGGGGTCAGGTTGTCGGGCAGGCCGGCGGCCGCCAGCGTGCCGCTCGCCCAGAACAGGCCGATCATCACCATGCGCATTTTCATTGTCATGCCCTCAGAAAGTGACGCCCAGGCTCAGCGAGATGAAGTCCCGGTCGCCGCGGGTGCCATAGTCGCCGTCGATAAAGTCGGTGTACGACACACTCAGGCTGTAGGTGCTGGCGAGCGTCGCATCCAACCCGACACTGATGGCCCTGGAGCCTTCGCTGAACGCCGACCCCTCCACCGGGCCGGTGCCGTGCACGTCGTGTGCCCAGGACAGGTTCGGCCGCAGGTCGAAACCGGCAATCACGTTGGGGTAGGCCCAGGTGGCACGCAGCCGGTAGCCCCAGGAAAACGGGGTCATGAAGCCTTCGTCGTTGCAGTGCTCAGGGGTTTTGGAAATGGCCACGCACACGCTGTTGTCCGCCAGTTCGCCGCTGTTGAACGTGCCCGAGCGCCCGTAACGGGGGCCATAGGCGCCCTCCAGACCGCCCACGTAGGTGGCGCCAGCCTCGCCTATCAACAGCAACTGGTTGGCCCCCATCACCTGGCTGAAAGCGTGAACAGCGGTTATCTGCAACTGGGTCATCTCTTTACGGCGGTAGCCGTCGAACAGCGTACTGGCGCTGTCTGGCCGCAGGCCGTCACCCAGCAAGGGCGAGCGGCCATCGACGTTCAACAACGACTGGATGATATCGGTACCGTTGAGCTGCATGGGCATGTTCGGCCGGTAGCTCAGCTCCCCCTGCAGCGCCGTGCCGGTGCGCAGGGTAGTGGAGAACGAAAGGCCGTAGAGGCGAATGTCCTCGGGGTATTGCACCCGGTACTGCGAGGTGCCCAGGCGTAGCGCGCCGACCAGCGACTGGCCTGCGCTGGAACCCAGAAAAGCGGCAAAGTCTGCAAGCCCGATAGCGAGGTTGGCGCACAACTGCGGGGCGAAACGGCGGTTGTCGAAATACGGGCTGCTGACCGTACCCAGGTAAGGCGTGCGGCTGTGGTAGTTCGCCGCGTAAGCACCAAACTCGGTGTCCAGCGCCGCCACGTACCAGCGCAGCGAAACGCCCCACTGCCCGCTGTTGCGGGCATCCTGGTCGCTGCCGCGAGGTATGCGCACGCCTTCGCGGGTGAGGTTCACACCGAACGGCGCAAGCCCGGTCACGGCTGTGGGGCTGCCGAGCAATTTGGCGCCCACGTCCAGGCCATCACACCCATCGGGCAAAAAGTCGTTGTTCGAAAAGAACGTGCCGCAGTTGTCGAGCTGGGTCTGTTCCCAGTCCAGCTGATAGAAACCGTCGACCGACAGCGCTTCGGTAAGGTTCTGGGTGAAGTAGAAGAGATTCACCGGCACCAGCGCGTCCTTCACTTCCGAGCCGGGGCGGCGCAAGGCCGCCAGGTTGAAGGGGTTGATGACGTTCAGTCCGCCCTGGATGAAGGTGCTCTCACCCCAGTTGACCACCTGCTTGCCCAACCTGAGCGAGCCCGGCTGGCCGTCGATGTCATACAGGTAGTAACCGAAGGCATCGAGCAGCTGGCTACCTGCGGTCTTGGCCGAACGCTTGCGGTTGTTGTCCTCGACCTGCTTGAAGCGCTGGTCGTGATCACGCAGGGCCGTGTCGTACCAGTAGGTACCGCGAAGGAACACCCCCAGGTTATCGTGCTTGAGCTCCAGGTCATGGGTGCCTTTGAACACCGCTGAAAACACATCGCCAGAGGCAAAGTTCAGGCGGCCGTCATCGCTGTTGGCGCTGTTGTGCAGGGCCGGGTCAGGGTTGGCAGTCGCAATGCTGGTACCAAAGGAAAGCGCCGAGTCGAATTGCCCCTCAAGTTCACCCCAGTGAAACTGAGCGGCACAGGCAGACGCAGAAAAAAGTACTGATGAGGCAAGTACCGACAACGGTCCCGAGCGACCGAAAATACGAGATGCCATCACTCTTAACCTCTTATTGTGTTTATTAGAGAGTGAATTGCGAGTTAATGCTTAAGTACGGCGCAAAGGCCTGCAGGCAAGGGCTTGGGTAATTATTCGAACGTTTCTGTTATCCTCGTTTTGCTGCTTACCGATACTAAGTAGGCCACCGGGGCTGAACAAATAGCGTCTCCCGATGGTTGCCATATCACTTCGGCATAGCCTGAGAACCACAATGACTTTGAAACAGCTGCGTTATTTGATCGCCATTGTCGAAGCCGGCAGTTTTTCCAATGCCGCACGCCAGGCGTTCATCGCCCAACCGGCCTTGAGCCGACAGATAGGCCTGCTGGAGAGCGAACTGGAAATGCAACTGCTGGCGCGCCAGCATGACGGTATCGAACTGACCGATGCCGGGCGGCAGTTGTACGAAGTGGCCCGATCGGTCGTGCAGCAACTCGATTCGGTGAAGGATGAGCTGAAGTCCAGCCGCGGCAACCCCAAGGGGCACGTGGCCATCTCGATTCCCGCCACGGCCTCGGCACTGTTGTTGCCGGCCATCATTACCCAGGCCCAGGCACGCTTCCCGGGGATCAAGCTCACCGTATGGGATGGCCTGAGCCGCGAAGGTGGCCAGGCGATCGAGCTGGGCAAGGTGGATTTCGGCGTGGTGCCCAACGCCGAAGAACTTGTCCATGTGGTCGCCGAGCCCGTGTTTTCCGAAGACCTGTACTGGGTCGGCCTGCCTGGGCACGGCCCTGACGAGTCGCCCATCACCTTGGCTGAAGCCGCAGCGAGCCGCCTGGTAATGCCACCCCGTAGCCTGCACTTGCGCAGGCGCATCGAGCAGGCTGCCATGGAGACCGGTGTGACACTGGACTCCAGCTACGAACAGCAGTCGGCCCCAGGTATCACCAGCCTGGTCCGTGCTGGCCTGGCGGCCACCATCAGCAACTGGCCACCGCTGCTGGATTTGGCCGCGCCTGCCAGCGCGCGGCTGATAGTGGAACCGCGCATCACCCGCACCATCGCCTTGGCCCACTCGCAGCACAAGCCGCTGTCGTTCGCCGCCGCCTGCATGCGCGACCTGGTGCGCGCACTGCTGGTGGATGCGGTGCGCAGCGAGCGCTGGAAAGGTACCTTGATCGAGCGCGAGGCCCTGGCGGAGCAGAGCCTCTGAGCGCTGTGCACATCACGCTTGGGCAGGCGCAGCCGTGCCCACCTGCACCAGACGTTGCCGGGTTTTCTGCGGGTCCATCCAGGCCAGCCCGATCAGCCCGGCAATCACCAGCACCGCGCCGCACACCAGAAAACCCTGGCCAAACCCTGCCGTGTGCCCGGCACCGGCGCCCTGCACCAGCAAACCGGTGACCACCGGTGCCGACAGCCCGGCCAACGAGGCAATACCGTTGCCGATCGCCAGAATGCCGCCGCGCTGCCCGCTGGGCGTGAACTCCGCCAGCATGGCAGGCCCCACGGAGTACATCACCAGCGCCAGCCCGCCGCTGAAGGTGAGGCTGACGATCCGCTCGACGTTGCTCAGACCGGGCAGAAACAACGCCGCTGACAGCAGCCCGCTGGCGATCAGGCACACTGAAACGAACGCACCGCGCGACCAGCGCGTGGCAACCCCGGCACGCATCATTCGCTGTGACAGCCAGGCCATGAACAGGCTCAGCGGCGTGGTAACCACCACGAACAGAACGAACACCTGGCCGGTCATGATCGGGTCGATCCCCAGCCCGGTTTCCAGGTAGCTCGGTACCCAGGTCAGGGTCAACGCCAGGGACCAGTTGGCGGCGAAGTGGCACAAGTAGTTGCCCAGTACCGTGCGGTCACCGAGTAGCCGACGATAGGGAACAGGGGCCTGCCCTTCTTCACGCTGGCCCGGGCGAATGCGGTCGAGGTTGCCCTCGCTGCCCAGCCACCACCACAGCACACACCACACCGCCCCGATCACCGCCAGCACGATGAAGTTCATGCGCCAGCCGTAGTGCACACTGATCCATGGGATCATGGCACCCGCTACCAACAGCCCCAGCGCACTGCCGGTATGCAACAGCGCCACGGGAAGGTTGCGACGGTCGTTGGGGAACCACTTGTACAAGGCATGTGTAGCCACCGGTGAGGCCGGTCCCTCGCCAATACCCAGCAGCACCCGGCAGGCGACGATCGCCCACAGCGAGCTGACGAACAACATGGGCAACTGGATAAGCGCCCAGAACGCGCCCATCCCCAGCAGCAGGGTGCGGGTTGGCCGGCGATTGGCCATGAAGCCGCCTATCACCGCCGAGATGGCGAAGAACCAGTGCAGTGCGCCCCCTACCAGGCCGAACTCGGCAGGGGACAAGCCCAGTTCCCTGGACATCGGCACCGCCACCAGGCCAATGACCACCTTGTCCAGGAAGTTCACCAGCATCAACAGCGCCAGCAGTACCGCAATCATCCAGGCCGTGCCTGCACGCGCGGGGGTGTCAGTATGAGTCATGATGATCTCTCGTTATTGTTCTTGTCTGGAGAGCCCGGCCGCCACGGGCCGGGCATACCGCGTCATTGCTCAGGCATGAGCACGCCCTTGGCGATGGTGTTGCGCTGGATCTCGCTGGTTCCCGTGAGAATGCGCATCATACGTGTGGCACGGAATATCCACTCCACCGGGTTGCCACGCAGGAGCCCGGCACCGCCGTGTATCTGCACGGCGCGATCGGCGATGCGGAAGGCCGTCTCCGAAACGAACAGCTTGCACATCGGGGCCTGGGTGCGGATATTGCCACCGGCGTCATTCACCGCTGCCGTGGCGTAGACCATGCTGCGTGCAGCATGCAGCTCGGTGGCCATGTCGGCGATCATGTGGTTGATCGACTGGAACATGGCGATAGGCTGGCCGAACTGCTTGCGCGTGCGGGCATAGTCGATCGAGAGGTTCAGTGCCAGGCCGGCCAGCCCCAGCAAGGTGGGGCAATGCAGCAGGCGGTTGAGGGTGATGCGCCCCATCGCCAACTTGAAGCCCTGCCCTTGCTCACCGATGCGGTTGGCCGCCGGCACCCGTACGTCCTCAAGGATGATGTCGCCATGCGCACCACCGCCGGACATGACCGAATAATCGCTTTCAACCCTTACCCCCGGTGCGCTCAGGTCGACGAAGAATGCCGAAATTCCTTGGGCACCGCGCCCAGGATCCGTCACTGCAAGCAGCACCGCAATGTCGGCATAGGGCGCACCCGAAATGTAACGCTTGGCGCCGTTCAGCACATAGTGTTCACCTTCCCGCCGTGCGGAGGTCTTGATCGCCGTTGCATCAGAGCCGGCTTCGCTTTCAGTCAGGGCGAAGCACACGGCCTTTTCGGCACGGCACACCGGCTGCAGGAACGCCTCGATCTGGGTCGGGCTCGCCACCTTGAACAGATGGCCGATACGGGGCGGTCCGGAAAGCTCACCGAGAATGTGCGGCGCCAGCATCGAGCCGGTGAGCACCGTGGCTTCCTTGACCGCACACAGGTCTGACACGCTCAACCCGGCGCCACCTATCGCCTCGGGCAGCATGATGTTGTAGAAGCCCTGCTCGCACGAGCGCTGCCATACCTGCTGCAGCACCGCCCGCGGGTGCGGCTCTGCCCAACTGAGACCGGCTTGCTGTTCCAGGGGCAGGATTTCGTTGCGAACGAAGCCACTGATGGCCTCGATGATCTGCTGGGCCTTTTCGCTTGGCTGATACATGGTCGTTCCTCGTGTCAGATACGGCGTTCGCTGTTTTGCCAGTAGGCGTCACGGATCAACCGGCGCACCACCTTGCCGTTGGGGTTTTTCGGCAGCTCGCTGACGAAGTCCACGGCACGTGGTTTCTTGAAACCGGCCAGGGCCTGGGCGCAATGTTCGATGACGTCCTGCTCCTGCAGCGCCATGCCCGGCTTGAGCACGATCACCGCCCGCACCGCTTCGCCCCACTGCTCGTCAGGCACCCCCACCACCGCCGCCTCGAACACCTGCGGCATGCTGTAGAGCACCTGCTCGACCTCACTGGGGTAAATGTTGAAGCCACCGGAAATGATCATTTCTTTCTTGCGGTCGACGATGAACACATACCCCTGCTCATCCACCGTGGCCAGGTCGCCAGTCAGGTAGTAGCCGTCGCGCATCACCTCGGCGGTGAGGTGGGGGGCGCGCCAGTACCCCTGCATGATGTCCGGGCCCTTGACTACGATTTCGCCCACCTCTCCCGGCTGGACGTCCTGGAAATGGTCGTTCACCACGCGCAGGTCGGTTTCGAAGTAGCAACGCCCGCACGAGGCCAGGCGCCGGTAGTCGCCGCCCTCGCACAGATGGTCCTGTTCGGTCAGGACGGTTACCAGCGAGCAGGTCTCGCCAGCACCGTAACCCTGGGCCAGGATCGGCCCGAATACCTCGATGGCCCGTTTCACCAGCGCTGGTGCCATCGGCGCGGCACCGTACATGACCAGGCGCAAGCTGCTCAGGTCGTAGCGCTCGACATCGGGGAAGTTGACCAGGCGATTGATCATGGCAGGCACCAGGAACAAGCGGGTCACGCCTTCGCGCTGGATGGTCTCGAGCAACAGCTGGTCATCGTAGCGCTCCAGCAGCAGGTTGCAGGCACCGACCGCCAGCAGCGGCATCAGCTGCATGCCGCTGGCATGGGTGATAGGGCCGACGTGAGCCATGACGTCGCCCGGGGCGGCGCGACGGGTCGGGCTGGCGAGGCTCTTGCGGATTAGCGCCTTGCGGTTGCCCACGCTGAGCATCGCAGCCTTGAGCACACCAGAGCTGCCAGAGGTGTAATGCAAAACGGCAAGGGCATCGTCAGGCAGGTCGCAGCTGATTGGCTGGCTACTGCCTTGTGCCAGCAGCGCGGCATAGGTGATGTCACCGCCCCGCTCACCCAAGGTCACGATCAAGCGTAACGAAGGTATCTCGTGCCTGCGGGCCAGCAACGCCTGGGCGAGTTGCGCATCGGCGATCAGCGCGACACTGCAGGCGTCGTTGAGCACCTGAATGACTTCATCCGGTGCCAGACGCGCATTGACCGGTACCTTGACCAGGCCGGCCTTGTAGAAAGCCACCTCTGCTTCCACCAGTTCGGCGCGGTTTGGCGCCAGGATGGCGACATGCTCGCCCGTGGCGATGCCCTGTGCCAGCAAGGCCGAGGCCAGCTGGTTGGCCCGCTGTTCGAGCTGAGCGAAGGTCAGCCGGGTGTGGCGGTCGATTACCGCCAGACGTTCAGGCCAATATCTGGCACTTCGACTGGATAGGGTTCCAAGGTTCACGTTGTTGTTCTCGTCGACGGTTAAGACCCGCTCGATGCTAAACAGCGTGAAGCCGGGGCAAGTAATACCAGTTGCGTATGCACGCCATAACAGATTGCGCTGGCACTGATGTGTTGAGGCCCTGAGGCAAGGATGACACATCGCTTGCATATGACACCTTGTGTCATTATGATCAACGCCGTGTCCTGGCGTCGCCTCCGCGCCGATCAGCCATCCCTAGTCTCCACCCCTGCAGGTACCGCCCATGACGACCACCATGCACACCCCCAAGGACCAGCTTGTCAAACTCGCCCAGCAACAGATGCTGACGGCGCTGACCGACAACACCTACACCGTACGACAAAAGCTCGCCCTCACCTGCCGCATCCTGTTCGACGGCGGCCACGACTCTGGCCTGGCCGGGCAGATCACTGCGCGTGCGCAGGAACCTGGCACCTACTACACCCAACAACTGGGGCTTGGCTTCGACGAAATCGCTGCCTCCAACCTGCTGGTGGTGGACGAAGACCTGACGGTGCTGCAAGGGCGTGGCATGGCCAACCCGGCCAACCGCTTCCACAGCTGGCTGTACCGCGCCCGCCCCGACGTCAACTGCATCATCCACACCCACCCGTTGCACAGCGCCGCCTTGTCGATGCTGGAAGTTCCGCTGGCCATCTCGCACATGGACCTGTGCCCCCTGTTCGACGACTGTGCATTCCTCAAGGAATGGCCCGGTGTGCCGGTGGGCAACGAAGAAGGCGAAATCATCGCGAACGCGATTGGCGACAAGCGCGCAATCCTGCTTTCCCATCATGGCCTGCTGATCGCTGGGCGTTCGATCGAGGAAGCCTGCGTGCTCGCCCTGCTGTTCGAGCGCGCAGCAAAGATGCAACTGCTGGCCATGGGCGCCGGTGACATCCGCCCCATCCCCGAAGCACTGGGCAAAGAGGCCCACGACTGGATTTCCACCCCCAAACGTCACGGTGCCGCCTTCAGCTACTACGCGCGCCGAGCCTTGCGTGCCCATGGCGACTGCCTGGGCTGATCAAAGCTGTACTCTTTCCTCAACAACGGCAAAGGTGCCTGGTCATGTCTACACCTGTAATTCGCGGCGTTATCGGCTACACCATCACTCCCTTCACGGCAGACGGCACACTCGACCTGGACGCCTTGGGCACGTCCATCGATAGCCTGATCGCAGACGGCGTGCACGCCATCGCGCCGCTGGGCAGCACCGGCGAAGGGGCTTACCTGTCCGACAGCGAATGGGAAACCGTGGTGCGCTTCAGCCTGGTACGTATTGCCGGGCGTGTGCCCAGCGTGGTCAGCGTCTCCGACCTGACCACCGCCCGCACCGTGCAGCGTGCCCGCCTGGCACAGGCCTGCGGTGCTACGGCGGTGATGGTGCTGCCCATCTCTTACTGGAAGCTCACCGAAGCCGAAGTGGTCGCCCACTACAAGGCGGTCGGCGCCGCCATCGACATTCCGATCATGCTCTACAACAACCCGGGCACCAGCGGCACCGACCTGTCGGTAGAGCTGATCCTGCGTATCCTCGGCGAAGTGCCCACTGTGACCATGGTCAAGGAAAGCACCGGTGACATCCAGCGCATGCACCGCCTGTTCACGGCTACAGATGGGCAGGTGGCGTTCTACAACGGTTGCAACCCGCTGACCCTGGAAGCCTTGGTGGCCGGCGCCACGGGCTGGTGTACCGCCGCGCCCAACCTGATCCCGGCACTCAACCTGGCGCTGTGGGACGCCGTACAACAAGGCGATCTGGCTGAAGCCCGTGCGCTGTTCTACCGCCAGTACGAGCTGCTGGAGTACATCACCCGCCGTGGCCTGCCGACCACCATCAAGGCCGGCCTGAAAATGCTCGGCCAGGAGGTCGGCGCCCCACGCCTGCCCCTGCAGCCGCTGGATGCGCAAGGCAGCAACCACCTGAAAAACCTGCTGGTGGCGCTGGCCAACTGACGCCCAAACCTGCCCGGCAGTCTGTCGCCGTCGGGCAGTCTTTTTCTTCAGGAGCAGCCTTGGGCTGCGAAAGGGCCAATGACGCTGCAGTCGGATTACCCCTTCGCCGCACAAAACTGCTCCTCATCTGACCATTACCAGAGGCAACCATGGACGCGCCTGCTCAAAGCTCTACCACCCCGCTCAGGCTGACAGACATCCTTCACCCGGTGATTGCCGGAATCGTTTCGGTGATCGTCAACTACGGCGGCACGTTCATCCTGGTGTTCCAGGCGGCCAAAGTGGCCGGGCTGAGCCCGGAGCTGACGTCGTCGTGGGTCTGGGCGGTGTCGATCGGCGTCGGCCTCAGCGGCCTGGCACTGTCCTGGTACAGCCGCGAGCCGGTCATCACAGCCTGGTCCACGCCAGCCGCCGCGTTCCTGGTCACCGCCCTGGCCAGCGTGCCCTACAGCGAGGCCATAGGTGCCTATCTGCTGTCGGCCGCCGGCTTCGTGGTGCTGGGGCTGAGCGGGTGCTTCGAGCGCCTGGTGCGCGTCGTGCCCGGCGGCATTGCCGCCGGCCTGCTGGCCGGCATCCTTCTGCAGTTTGGCATCGGTGCCTTTGCCAGCCTGTCGGTCGACCCCACCCTCGCCGGGCTGCTGATTGCAGCCTATGTGGCCTTCAAACGCTTCACCGCCCGTTACGCCGTGGTCGCCATATTGCTGCTGGGCCTGGGCTACCTGTTGCTGCAGGGGCAAGTGGGCCTGACGACGTTGCGGCTGGAATTCGCCTCACCGGTTTTCACCGCGCCCACCTTCTCCCTCAATGCGGCCCTTAGCGTGGCCCTGCCATTGTTCCTGATCACCCTCACCGGCCAGTACATGCCCGGCATGCTGGTGCTGCGCAACGATGGTTTCAAGACCAGCGCCAACCCGATTGTCGCCGTCACCGGCATCGGCTCGTTGCTGATGGCGCCCTTCGGTTCACACGCGTTCAACATCGCTGCCATCACCGCGGCCATCTGCACCGGCAAGGAAGCCCACGAAAACCCGGACAAGCGCTGGGTGGCGGGCATCGCTGCCGGTGTCTGCTACATCCTCGTCGGGGTGTTCGGGGTCACGCTGGCGAGTGTCTTCATGGCCCTGCCGGGCACCTTTATCACCACCCTGGCGGGCCTTGCCCTGCTGGGCACCATCGGCGCCAGCCTGGCCAGCGCCCTGGCCGATGCCCGTTCACGCGAGTCTGCACTGATCACCTTCCTGGCGGCGGCGGCCAACATCAGCCTGCTGGGTATTGGCGGGGCCTTCTGGGGCCTGGTCATTGGTCTGCTGGCCCATGTTGTCCTGAACGGTCGCCTGCCCGGTTTGCGGGGCGCCTCCCGCTAAGCGGGCTTTCCACCACCTTGCCGTGCGCCAGGGGCGCACGCTGTTCAACAGGTATCGACATGCCCCACGCTGGCCCCAAGCTGCTGACCCAAATTGCTGCCGTGCACTTCGTCAGCCACGTGCACATCATGCTGATCCCGGCGCTACTGCCCGTGCTGCCCGGCCTGCTGGGCGTGGGCTTCGTAGAGCTGGGCGTAGCCCTGGCGGTGTTCAACATCGTCTCCGCGCTGGTACAGGCCCCGCTGGGTTACGCCGTCGACCACTATGGCGCACGTAAAGTGCTCAAGGCTGGGCTGTTGCTGGGCAGCCTCAGTTTCGTGCTACTGGCGGCCAGCCCCGGGTATGCGGTATTGCTGGTGGCGATGGCCATGGCGGGCCTGGCCAATGGTGTGTACCACCCGGCCGACTATGCGCTGCTGGCCAACGGCATCGAGCCCGCACGCCTGGGGCGGTCGTTCTCTATTCATACCTTTGCCGGCTTCCTCGGTTCAGCCGTTACCCCAGCCGTATTTCTCGGCATCGCCGCGGCGCTCGGCACGCGGGCAGCCCTGGCGGCGGGCGCGGTATTCGGGGTAGCCGCGCTACTGCTGATATCGATACCAGGCAGTGGCGTTTACCGGGTCGCCAGGCCTGCCAACAAACAAGACACAGGCCCGGCCGCAGCAACAGGCCGCGTACGTTTGTTCACCCCCATGATCGGCGTGCTGACGGTGCTGTTCATCCTGCTCAACCTGAGCACCAGTGCCATCGAGAAGTTCTCCGTGGCCGCCCTGGTCCAGGGCCAAGGCCTGACACTGGCCTGGGCCAACGCCGCGCTCACCGCTTTCCTGCTGAGCAGCGCAGCCGGCGTGCTGTGCGGGGGCGCTTTGGCCGACCGTACCCGGCGCCATGGCCTGGTGGCGGCACTGGCCTTCGCGCTGGCGGCTGCGTTGACTGCACTGGTGGCGCTGGGGCTGCTGCAGGGCTGGGCATTGGTGGTCGTACTGGGTGCCATCGGCTTGCTCACCGGGGTCATCGCCCCATCACGGGACATGCTGGTCAAGGCGGCGGCGCCACCCGGGGCCGAGGGCAAAACCTTCGGCCTGGTGTCGACCGGGTTCAACATCAGCGGGGCCATCGGGCCGGTAGCGTTCGGCTGGATGCTCGATCAGCGCCTGCCCAACGGGATTTTCATCGCATCGGTGGTGTTCATGTTGCTGACGGTGCTGCTGACCCTGGCACAGGAGATGTATTCAGCCAGAAGGCGCGCGACTGAACAGCTGGCGCGCGCCCTGTAGGCCCGGTGCAGCATTGCCAGGCCACGATCAATCATTCATTGCGCCGGGTTGGCATGCATCACTCGCCCGCCTGCCCCCGGCCGATTGACGAACAGCACATCCAGCACACTGTTGCGCAAGCCCTTCACTGCATTCCAGTTCGCTGACGCATGCACGTATCTGTCGCGCAACAGCCGCTGTTCTTCCTCGCTCAACCCCACCTGGCCAGTTTCCCCCAAGGCAAAGGCATGCAGTTTTCGGCTGATGCTCGACAACTCATCCGGCAGCCGATGCTCAGCCTGCGCCCCCAACGGCGCAAACGGCACACCCGCGCGCACCGCCAACGCCCGCATCACGCTCAAGTACACACGGGACAGGTGCCCCGCCACTTGCCGCTCCCGGTACACCGCCGCATAGACCTGCTTTTGCGCCTCGTCCCGACGCCCACCGGCAATCGGCTCCTCCCAAGTCATCACGCGCGGCCTGGGTTCGCCCATGTCGGCAAACGTCGAAGCCAGCAAGGCACTCACCTTGGCATGGACGCGGCACTGCTCGACACGCGTGCCTGCAGGCACACACTGGGACTGCGGCTTGCACAGCAGCACCTGCTCCAGGAAGGTTTCCGGGTAACCACCCCCAATATTCGAGTGCACGCCCGGCAGCACGATGTCGTGGCCACTGCGCACCAGCGGGAAGTTATGCCGCCGCTCGTCCTTGGCCACCAGTTGCACCACGTGCCGGGCAATACCCGCACTTAGGCCCAGGCGCAGGCGACCGTGGCGGCCGTCTGCAGGGTCGAAGTCACCCTGTAAGGGCGCGATGATCGCCGCCACGGTGTCGAACAGGCCGATAAAGTTGATCGAGGTTTCGCACGCCACCGACAACAGCCCGCCCGCGCCCTCGTGCAGCAGGTTGGCCAGATGCCGCACCGCCGCCGCACCGCGGCTGAAACCGAAAAGATCGAACTCGACCCCTTCCAGCGTTGCCTGCGGATGCGCCCGGCGCCACGCCTGCAGTTGCTCGGCCATCGCCTGCAACGCCTCGGCAACCCGCGCCTCGGCCCCCGTGCGCCCATGCCCGGTGGCCGAGGCGTAGACATGGTCGGTTTCACCCGCCAGCGTGCCCACGCCTTCCACATAGTGCTTCAAGAACGCCTGCGGCCCCTCGGCATTGGCCGCCTCAGCCGGATACAACGCATGCAACAGGGCCACATTGCTCAAGGCGTTGCCATAGCTGCCGCCCTTGTCGCCCTGCTCACCCATCGTCATGGCATTGTGCTGGTTATTACCGGTGCCATCGAAGAAAACGCCAAACCGCAAGGTGATCGGCGTAAGGTTTGCCGTGCTGGCGCTGCTCATTTTCATCATCGTGCCTCCTGCTTGTCCGAAAAGCACAAGCAGGCGCCAGCACGCCGTCACGGAACATCAGGCAATGGCCAGCCATACGTGGGACATTTCTTTGCCCGCATGCCCGGCTGCAACGATAAATTTACCCGCCGCCATTGGTGGTCGCCCCCCCGGATAGATTAAAGTATCCCCCCTTGCCAAGGCTGCTGCCTCACGCCGCCTCAGGCCCCTACCAGGAACCGTCGCCGATGGAACACCGTGAAGCGCTGATCGCGCTGCGCACTTTTCTTTCTACCCAGATCCTAGGCCAGGAGAAACTGGTCGAACGGCTGTTGATCGTGCTGCTGGCCGACGGCCACATGCTGGTCGAAGGGGCACCGGGCCTGGCCAAGACCAAAGCCATCAAAGAACTCGCAGAAGGCATCGAAGCGCAGTTCCATCGCATCCAGTTCACCCCCGACCTGCTCCCGGCCGACATCACCGGCACAGAGATTTACCGCCCGGAAACCGGCAGCTTCGTGTTCCAGCAAGGGCCTATCTTCCATAACCTGGTGCTGGCCGACGAAATCAACCGCGCACCGGCCAAGGTGCAGTCGGCGCTGCTCGAAGCCATGGCCGAGCGCCAGGTCAGCGTGGGCCGCAGCACCTATGACCTGTCGCCGCTGTTTCTGGTCATGGCCACGCAGAACCCGATCGAGCAGGAAGGCACCTACCCGCTGCCCGAAGCCCAGCTCGACCGCTTCCTGATGCATGTAAAAATCGGCTTCCCCGACGCCGCCGTAGAGCGGCGTATCCTGGCGCAGGCCCGGGGTGAAGCCCTGGGCGGCGAGACCAAGCCTGAGCGCCGGGTCAGCCAGCAGGCCATCTTCGCTGCGCGCAAGGAAATCCTTGGCCTGTACATGGCCGACGCAGTGGAGGAATACCTGGTGCAGCTGGTCATGGCCACCCGCACCCCGGCCAAGTTCGACACCGAGCTGGCCGACTGGATCGCCTACGGCGCCAGCCCGCGCGGCTCCATCTCGCTGGACCGCTGCGCGCGTGCCCATGCCTGGCTGGCCGGGCGCGACTTCGTCAGCCCCGAAGACATCCAGGCCGTGCTGTTCGACGTCCTGCGCCACCGCATCATCCTCTCGTTCGAGGCCGAGGCGGCAGGGATCGACCAGGACCGCGTGGTCCAGCGCATCCTCGACGTCGTCGCCGTTGCCTGACCCCATGCCCACTGCGCAGCTGGCCGAACACGGCATCCGCATTGGCCTTGCCGAGCTGATCGACATGCGCCACCGCGTGCGCGAAATCCAGCTGTTTTCCAAGCCCGGCCAGCGCAGCCCGCTGGTCGGCCTGCACCATTCCAGGCTGCGCGGGCGCGGCGTGGACTTCGACCAGGTGCGCGTTTACCAGGCCGGCGACGATGTGCGCAACATCGACTGGCGTGTCACTGCGCGTACCCAGGAGCCGCATACCAAGCTGTTCCACGAAGAACGCGAGCGGCCGATCTTCATCCTCGTCGAACAAAGCCAACGGCTTTTCTTCGGTTCAGGGCTGATGTTCAAGTCCGTGCTGGCGGCCCAGGCGGCGGCACTGTTCGGCTGGGCAGCGCTTGGCCACAATGACCGCATCGGCGGCCTGGTGTTCGGCGACAACGAACACCACGAGATCAAGCCCCGACGCAGCAAACAGAGCCTGCTGCAACTGCTCAACCGCTTGGCAAAGGTCAACCAGTCACTGCACACCGAAGCCATACCCGGGGCCGACAGCCTCGGCCTGGCCCTGCGCCGCGCCCGCGAAGTGCTGCGCCCCGGCAGCCTGGCCATCGTGATCTGCGATGAGCGCTCGCTCAGCGCCCAGGTGGAACAGCACCTGGCCATGCTCTCACGGCATTGCGACCTGCTGTTGCTGCCGGTATCCGACCCACTCGACCACGCGTTGCCCGCCGCCGGCCTGCTGCGCTTCGCCCAGCGCAGCGCCCAGCTGGAGCTCGACACCCTCGACGCCAACCTGCGCCAGGCCTACCGCCAGCAGGCCGAGGCCCGCATCGAGCGCTGGGAGCTGATGGCGCAAAAGCTGAGGGTGGTCCTGATGCCACTGAGCACGCAAAGCGAAATGATCGAGCAACTGCGCGAGTACCTGAACGCCCAGCGGCCACGGAGCGCGTCATGAACCCGCTCGACCAGTTGCACCCACTGATCGCCCCGGCACCGGTCAGCCTGTGGCCACCCGCACCAGGCTGGTGGCTGCTGCTGGCCGCCCTGCCACTCCTGGGCTGGGGCCTGTGGCGGCTGCGCCGCTGGCGCCCGGGCAAACGCCGCATCGTGCGCGCCGAACAACCCCTGGACCCGGTACGCCTGGAGGCCTTGGCCGAGCTGGCCCGCCTGCCACGCCCGTATGACGGCGCCCCGGCCGGCGCCTGGCTGCAACAGATCAACGCCTTGCTCAAACGCCTGTGCCGCAACCACTACCCAGGCGCCAACAGCCACACCCTCAACGGCCGACAGTGGTTGGCCTTTCTCGACAACCGCTGCCCGGCCGCCGGCCTGACCCGCTGGATGGTACTGGTCGAAGGCGCCTATAAACCCGAGTGCAAGCTCGATGACAAGGCCATCGCAGGGCTCAGCCAAGCCGTCGAAACCTGGATCCGCAAGCATGTTTGAACTGGCCTGGCCGTGGGTCTTCGCCCTGTTGCCGTTGCCATGGCTGGCGCGCCTGCTGCTGCCCGCCGCCGACAGCGGTGAACCGGTGCTCAAGGTGGGCTTCCTCAGCGAGCTGGAAGGCCTGGCCGGGCGCCGCGCACGGCTCAACCTGCCCACCTGGCGCCAGCAGGCACCGTTCGTCATCATCTGGCTGTTGCTGCTGTGCGCCGCCGCTCGCCCGCAATGGCTGGGCGAACCGGTGCCGATCGCCGCCAGTGGCCGCGACCTGCTGGTGGCGGTGGACGTGTCCGGGTCGATGGACTTCCCCGACATGCAGTGGAAGAACGAGGACATCAGCCGCCTCGACCTGGTCAAGGTGCTGATGGGCGACTTCCTGCAAGACCGTGAAGGCGACCGTGTGGGCCTGATCCTGTTCGGCAGCCAGGCCTACCTGCAGGCGCCGCTCACCTTCGATCGGCGCACCGTGCGCACCTTCCTCATCGAGGCGCAGATCGGCATCGCAGGCAAGAACACCGCCATCGGCGACGCCATTGGCCTGGCGGTCAAGCGCCTGCGCGAACGCCCGGCACAAAGCCGGGTGCTGGTGCTGATCACGGACGGTGCCAACAACGGCGGGCAGATTCACCCGCTGACAGCCGCTCGCCTGGCGGCCCAGGAAGGCGTGCGCATCTACACCATCGGTATCGGCGCCAACCCCGAAGCCAGTGGCACCCCAGGCCTGCTCGGCCTCAACCCGAGCCTGGACCTGGACGAAGCCGCGCTCAAGGAAATTGCCGACATCACCCACGGCGCCTACTTCCGTGCCCATGACGGCGCCGAACTGGACGCTATCGGCGATACCCTCGACCAACTGGAGCCCGTGGCCCAGCAACCGACCCAGGCGCGCACAGCCCAGGCCCTGTACGCCTGGCCCCTGGCGCTGGCGCTGCTGCTCAGCGTGTTGCTGGTGGTAGCCGTGCAGTGGCCCGACAACCTGTTGCAGCGCCTGCTGCGCAAGCCACGCTTCCTGCAGCCGCACCCGGAATGGCGCCAGCGCTTGAAGCGCCTGCGTTTAAGGAGGCGGCGATGATCGACTTGTGGCCCCAATGGCTGCGCCCGCTCTGGCTGCTGGCGGTTCCCGTGCTCGGCTGGCTGCTGTACAAGCTGTGGCACCGGCGCAAGCGTGCCGGGCGCTGGCAGATGATTCTGCCGCCCGCCTTCCATGGTGTACTGCTGGGTGGCGGCAGCGGCAGCACCAGCAAACTGCCGTGGGTGGCGCTGGGCCTTGCCTGGTTACTGGTGATCCTGGCGCTGCTCGGGCCCAGCTGGCAGCGGCTGGAAGAAAGCCGTCAGCGCCCGGCCGACCCCCTGGTGATCCTGCTCGAACTGACCCCGCAAATGCTCGCCGAGGACAGCCCGCCCAACCGCCTGGAACAGGCCCGGCGCAAGATCCTCGACCTGCTTGAACACCGCCGCGACAGCCAGACGGCGCTGGTGGTGTATGCCGGCTCCGCGCACACCCTGGTGCCGCTGTCTGACGACCTGGCCACCACCCGCAATTTGCTTGAGGCCATTGACCCGTCGATCATGCCAAAACCCGGCCAGCGTGCCGACCTGGCCGTGCAAAAAGGCCTGGCGCTGCTGGCCCAGAGCGGCCTCGGCCAAGGCCGCCTGCTGCTGGTAGGCTCGGCGCTCAGCGCCGCCGAGCGCCAGGGCATCACCCAGGCCCTCGGCCGCCAAGGCCCAAGCCTGCTGATGCTGGGCATCGGCAGCCGCGAAGGCGCCCCGGTGCGCCAGGCCAATGGCGAATACCTTAAAGACGACCAGGGCGGCATCCTCTTGCCTCGCCTGGACAGCGCCAGCCTGAAGGGTTTTATCAGCGGCACGGGCGGGCGCTACCGGCACGCCCGCATCGACGACCTCGACCTACGTGGCCTGGGCCTGTTCGACAACCCGCGGAGCGGGCGCAATGACGGCCAGACCCTGCAACTGGACAGCTGGGCCGACCAAGGTTACTGGCTGCTGATTCCGTTGTTGCTGCTGGCCGCCTGCGCTGGCCGGCGCGGCTGGCTGTTCTGCCTGCCGCTGCTGCTGGCCTTGCCGCAGCCTAGCCAGGCTTTCGAGTTCAACGACCTGTGGCTGCGCCCCGACCAGCAAGGCCAGAAGCTGCTGGAGCAAAACCGCCCGGCCAGCGCTGCGCGTCACTTCCAGAACCCGCAATGGCGCGGCATGGCCCTGTACCAGGCCGGCGACTATGCCGGTGCCGCCGAGGCATTTTCCCAAGGCGACACTGCAGCAGCCCACTACAATCGAGGCAATGCCCTGGCCCACAGTGGCGAGCTGGACGCCGCCCTGGATGCCTACGAGCAAGCCCTGGAGCGTCAGCCCGACCTGCAGGCCGCGCTGGACAACCAGGCGCTGGTGCAGCAACTGCTGCAGCAACGTGAAGCCAAGGCCGAGGAACAACCGCCCGGCAGCGATGCCCAAGACACGCCCGGCAGCGAAACCGAAGGCAACAGCAGCTCGGCCAGCAGCCCGGCCCAAGGCACACCCGGCGACGACCAACAGGCCAGCCCCGAACAACCCGGCGAAAGCAGCAGCAACAGCCAGGCCGCCCCAGGCAACCAGGCCGGGGGTGACGACAGCGTCATCCAGCCGCCACAGCGCCCGGTGTCGACCAGCCTCGACGGCGAACAGCGCCAAGCCCTGGAGCAATGGCTGCGGGAAATTCCCGACAACCCGGCAGAGCTGCTGCGACGCAAATTCTGGTATGAACAGCAATTGCATCAGGAAAAATCACGATGAGTCGCTTCGGCGTCTTTCTCCTCACCCTGCTATGGGCCGTACTGGCCCACGCCGAACCGCTGCTGCAGGCCAGCGTCGACCGCACCCGCCTGGAAGCGGGCGAAAGCCTGGAACTGACCCTGGAAAGCCAGGACGTCACCCAGTTCGGCAAGCCTGACCTGCGCGCCCTGGAAGGTGACTTCGAAGTGCGCGGCACGCGCCAGTTGAACAGCCTGCACACCCTGGACGGCGAAACCCGCGCCAGCACCCGCTGGATCATCACCCTGCTGCCACGGCGCAGCGGTAGCCTGCGCATCCCCGAGCTGCAGCTGGGCCAGTCACACAGCCAGGCCATCGAATTGCAAGTGCTGCAGGCCGATGCCAGCCGCCAGGACAACGCTCAGGTCTTCATCGAAGCGACCCTCGACAGCCATGACGTCTATGTCCAGGCCCAAGCCGTGCTGACCCTGCGCATCTACCACTCGGTAGCGCTGTACGACGACAGCAGCCTCAGCCCACTGCAACTGGATAACGCCAAGGTCGAGCCGTTGGGCGAATCGCGCACGTATGAAAAGGAAATCAATGGTGTGCGTCATGGCGTGATCGAAACCCGCTATGCGGTGTATGCCCAGCAAAGTGGCACCCTCGACATCCCGCCACTGACGTTCACCGCCACGGCAGCCGCCAGCAGCGACGAAGCAGCACAGGCCAATGGCACGGCCCGCGCCGGCCACCAGGTGCAGGTCAGCTCGCTGCCCTTGCGCCTCACGGTACGGCCGATTCCGGCAGCCTGGCCGGCTGGCTTGCCGTGGTTGCCTGCCAGCAGCCTGACCCTGGAAGAGCACTGGAGCCCCGACCCGGGCAGCCAGCAGGTACAGATTGGCGACTCGCTGACGCGCAACATCACCTTGCGTGCCGAAGGCTTGTCCAGCACCCAACTGCCGCCGCTGCCGGCCACAGAAATCATCGGCCTGCGCCGCTACCCTGACCAGCCGCTGCTGCGCAACGAAATCAGCGAACGGGGCATGACCGCCAACCGCGAAGAGCGCGAGGCCCTGGTGCCGACCCACAGCGGCACGCTGGCCTTGCCGGCGCTGGAAGTGGCCTGGTGGAACACCCGCGAAGACCACCTGGAGCACAGCAGCCTGCCGGCGCGCACGCTGAACGTGCTGGACAACCCGGCACTGAGCGCCGACACCCCGGTGGGCGACAACAGCAGCGCCAGCACCCTGCTATGGCCCTGGCAGCTGTCCACACTGGTGTTCGCCCTGACCACCGTGCTGGGTCTTGCCCTGTGGTGGCGCGCCCGTTCGCGGCCAGCGGTACTGCGCACCGCGCAGAACGGGCCAAGCCCGCGTACCTTGCTGGACGACCTCAAGCGCGCGTGCCAGGCAAACGACCCCCAGGCTACGCGCCAGGCGCTGGATGCCTGGGCCCGGCAGCAACCGGAAACCCTGGCCGAGATGGCGGCGCGCTTCGTGCCGTTGTCGGATGCGCTGGATGGGTTGAACGGTGCGTTGTACAGCGAGAGTGGCCAGTATTGGCAGGGGGAGGATTTGTGGCGGGCGATTGGTACCATTCCTCCGGCTGAGCAGGTGCTGCTGCCGGCGGGTGAGAATGGCAGCTTGCCACCGCTCTATCCCAAGTAGGCCAGCAGGAGGTCAGCAGGTGTTCGCCATAAGGTTTTCAGTGCCTGTGACGAACACCTGCCCCCCAATCCCTCGCCCTGCACCCCGAACCCTGCTTGGGTTACCATACCGCCCTTTCTCCGCTTGCCCGACTCGACACCAACAGGTCATCCATGCGTCTGTTTCATACCTCCGACTGGCACCTGGGCCAAAGCCTGCACGGCCAGGAACGCGACTTCGAACACGCCTGCTTCCTCGACTGGCTGCTCGGCCAGCTGCGCCTGCGCCAGCCGGATGCGCTGCTGATTGCGGGCGACATCTTCGACACCGTCAACCCACCCGTCAAAGCCCAGGAACGCCTCTACGACTTCATCGTCCAGGCCCATGAGCAACAGCCCAAGCTGGACATTGTGATGATCGCCGGCAACCACGACTCCGGTTCGCGCATCGAGCTGCCCGCCGCACTCATGCGCCGCCTGCGCACCCATGCGTTGGGCCGTGTGCACTGGCTGGACGAGGGTCAGCTGGATGCCGAGCGCCTGTTGATTCCGTTGACCAACGGCCGGGGCAAGGTCGCTGCCTGGTGCCTGGCCCTGCCCTTCCTGCGGCCGGCCGAAGTCACCGGCCCGCAGCTGGGTGACGATTACCTGCAAGGCATCACCCAGGTGCACCAGCAACTGATCGCCGCCGCCCTGAAGAAACGCAAGAAAGACCAGGCGCTGATCGCCATCAGCCACGCGCACATGGCCGGTGGCGCGGTGTCGGAGGACTCCGAACGCAACCTGATCATCGGCAACGCCGAGGCGCTACCGGCCAAGCTGTTCGACAAGGCTATCAGCTACGTCGCCCTGGGCCATCTGCACAAGCCGCAGAAGGTCAACCGCGAAGAACGCATCCGCTACAGCGGCTCGCCAATCCCGCTGTCGTTTGCCGAAATCAACTACCCGCACCAGGTCCTGGAAGTGGAGCTGGACGGCAACGGCCTGGTCAGCGTCGAGCCACGCCCCGTACCACGCGCCGTGGCCCTGCAACGGGTGGGCCCGGCACCCCTGGGCGAGCTGTTGCAGCAACTGGCCGACCTGCCCGTGGTCGACCTGCTTGAAGACCCCAACCGCCAGCCCTGGCTGGAGGTGCGGGTGATGCTCGACGAGCCGCAACCCGACCTGCGCCAGCAGATCGAAACCGCGCTTGAAGGCAAGGCGGTACGGCTGATCCGCATCAGCGCCGAGTACGCCGGCCGCAACAACGCCGAGGACGATGACCTGGCCTTTGTCGAGCTGGCCCAGATGACCCCGCAAGACCTGTTCAGCCGCGCCTGGGAGCAAGCCTACGGCAACCCCGCCGACGAGCAGGCGCTGGCCGACTTCGCCCTGCTGTTGCAGGACGTGCAGCAGGAAGAGGAACAGCCATGAAGATTCTCGCCATCCGCCTGAAGAACCTGGCATCGCTGGCCGGCCCGATCGACATCGATTTCACCGCAGAACCGTTGGCCAGCGCTGGCCTGTTCGCCATCACCGGGCCTACCGGTGCTGGCAAGAGCACCTTGCTTGACGCCCTGTGCCTGGCGCTGTTCGGCACCGTGCCGCGCCTCAATGCCATTGGCCGTGAGGCCAAGGTGCCGGACGCCGACGGCGACATCCCCACCTCCGACCCGCGCAACCTGCTGCGCCGTGGCACCGGCAGCGGGTTTGCCGAGGTCGATTTCGTCGGCATCGACGGCCGCCGCTACCGCGCCCGCTGGGAAGCCAACCGCGCCCGCGACAAGGCCAACGGCAAACTGCAGCACAGCCGTCAAAGCTTCTACGACCTCGACAGCGAGCAAGTGCTCGGCAGTGGCAAGAACGAATACAAGCAACTGGTCGAAGCCCGTCTGGGCCTGAACTTCGAACAGTTCACCCGTGCGGTGATGCTGGCCCAGAGCGAGTTCGGCGCGTTCCTCAAGGCCGACGACAAAGACCGTAGTGAGTTGCTGGAAAAGCTCACCAACACTGCGATCTACACCCGCCTGGGCCAGCGTGCCTTCAGCAAGGCGCGCGAAGCCGGCGAGGCGCACAACGCCCTGAAAGAGCGCGCCAGCCACCTGCTGCCGATGGCTGCCGAAGCCCGTGCCGAGCTCGACCAGCGCCTGGAGCAGGCGCAGCAGCAGTTCAAGGCCGACCAGGCCGGCGAGCGCCAGCTGGAGCAGCAACGCAACTGGCTGAATGAGCAATGCCAGCTACAGGCCCAACACACCGAAGCCAGCACCACGCTGCAGGCCGCCGAACTGGACTGGCAACAGCTGGCCGAACCACGCCTGGACCTGGCACGCCTGGAGCGCCTGGCCCCACAGCGTCACCAGTTCCACCGCCGACAGGCCCTGAGCGCACAGCTGGCGCCAGTGGCCGCGAAAATGGCCGAACAGCAACAGCAGCAAGCCGAACTGCAGGTGCGCACCCGCGAGCTCGAACAGGCGCTGGACACTGCGCGCCAAGCGCTTGCCGACCGCCAGGCCGAGCACAGCGAGAACGCGCCGCGCCTGCGCCAGGCCTTTGCCGCCCAGGACAGTCTGGCACGCCTGGACCAGGAGCTGGCCGCCCAGCGCAGCATCGGCCAACAGGCGCAACAACAGGTCGCTGACGGCCAGCAGCAACTGCAGCAGCTGGAAGACAACCAGCAGCGCAGCGTGCAGCAACTGGCGCAGATCGACACCGCGCTTGCCGACAGCCAGCACCTGGCGGGCCTGGCCAATGCCTGGCACGCCTACCTGCCGCAACTGAAACAGGTGATGCTGATCGGTGGCCGCCTGACCAAGGGCCGAGAAGAGCTACCCGGCTTGCAGGCCCAGGCCAGCCAGGCCAATGCGCACCTGCAGGCCGAGCGCGACGCCTACGACCTGTTGTTCCGTGAAGCCAAGGCCGAACCCCAGGCCCTGGCCGAACAGATCGACCTGCTCGGCGGCATGCTGCAGGACAACCGCAAACAGCAGCGCGCCGTAGAAGAAATGTCACGCCTGCACGGCCGTGAACAGGAGCTGCGCCAGCAGCTGGATGCCCTGCGCGAACGGCAGCAGCAGGCCATGCTGCAACGCCAGCAACTGATTACCGAAGGCACCGCCGCCAAGGCCGAGCTGGAGGCCGCCGAGCAGGCGTTGATCCTCACCCGTCAACTGCTGGAACGGCAACGCCTGGCACGCAACACCAGCGTCGAAGAGCTGCGTGACCAACTGCGTGACGGCGAACCCTGCCCGGTCTGTGGCAGCGCCGAACACCCCTTCCATCAGCCAGAAGCGCTGCTGCAGAGCCTGGGTCGCCATGACCAGGCCGAAGAGCACGCCGCCCAGAAGCAGGTCGAAACGCTCAACAACAAGCTGGTGGAGCTGCGTACCCAGCTGGGTGTGGTCAATGCCCAGCTCAAGGACTTCCAGCAGCAACAGCAGCAACTGGGCGAACAGTTGCAACCGCTGGTGGCTCAGGTACAGGCACACAGCCTATGGCCAGCCCTCGCCCCGCAGGACGACAAGGCCCGTAGCACCTGGCTCGACAGCCAGCTGCGTCGCCTGGATGAAGAAATCAGCCAGGACGAGAAACGCCAGAGCGCCCTGCTGGCCCTGCAAAAAGACGCCGCCCGCCTGAACCAGCAGTTGCAGGCGGCCCACGACGCCCAGCAACAGGCCCAGCGCCATCTGGAGCAACAGCACCAGGCCCTGGCCAACGATGAGCAACTGTTGCAGCAAGGCCTGAACGACCTGGCCGGCGTACTGCCAGAGGAAGCGCTCAAGGCCCTCAACGACGACCCGGCCAATGCCTTCCTCGCCCTCGACCAGCAGATTGCCCAGCGCCTGCAGCAACTGGAACAGCGCAAGGACGAACAGGAAGAACAGCAAGCCCGGCAAGCTCAGCTGGACAAACTGCGCGATCAGCAACAGGCGCGCGTGCAAGGCCTGCAGCAGTTGCAACACACGCTCGCGGCCCTCGACGAACAGCGCCAGCAGGCCCAGGCGTCACTCGGCGAGCTGCTAGGCGAACATGCCAGTGCCGAAGCCTGGCAGCAGCATATGGAAGCCACGCTGGAGCAAGCCCGCGCCCTCGATGCCGACACCGCCCAGCGCCTGCAAGATCTGCGCACCCAAGGCGTGCAACTGGCCAGCGAGCTCAAGGCCAATACCCAGCAACAACAGGCACTGGATGCCGAATGCCAACAGTTGCAGGCCCAGATCGCCCAGTGGCGCAGCGAGCATCCGGAACTGGACGATGCCGGCCTCGATCGCCTGCTGGGCATGGATGACGCGCAAGTCAATGAATTGCGCCAGCGTTTGCAAGGCGCGGAAAAAGCCATCGAGCAGGGCCGCGTGCTGCTGCAGGAACGTGAGCAGCGCCTGCAACACCACGCCGCACAAATGACCGTGGACACCTCGGCCGAAGCCTTGGAACACGCCCTGACCGAGGTGCGCGGGCGGCTGGTCAACCATGAGCAGCAGTGCGCCGAATTGCGTGCACAACAGGCCGACGATCAGCGTCGCCAGCAGGCCCACCAGGCGCTGGCGGCAGAAATCGAACAGGCCCACCAGCAGTGGCAACGCTGGGCCCGCCTCAATGCCCTGATCGGTTCGGCCTCCGGTGATGTGTTCCGCAAGATCGCCCAAGGCTACAACCTTGATCTGCTGCTGCACCACGCCAACGCCCAGCTACGTCAGCTGGCCCGTCGCTACCGCCTCAAGCGCGGCGGCAGCGCCCTTGGCCTGCTGGTGCTGGACACCGAGATGGGCGACGAACTGCGTTCGGTGCACTCGTTGTCGGGCGGGGAAACCTTCCTGGTGTCGCTGGCCCTGGCGCTGGGCCTGGCGTCGATGGCGTCCAGCACCTTGCGTATCGAGTCGCTGTTCATCGACGAAGGCTTCGGCAGCCTCGACCCCGAGTCGCTGCAACTGGCAATGGACGCCCTCGACGGCTTGCAAGCCCAGGGCCGCAAAGTGGCGGTGATTTCCCACGTACAGGAAATGCACGAGCGCATCCCGGTCCAGATCCAGGTGCGGCGCCAGGGTAATGGCCTCAGTGACGTGGAGGTGTGCGGGTGATCCTCTACTCGTTCCGCCGCTGCCCGTGGGCCATGCGTGCGCGCCTGGCCCTGCGCTATGCCGGCTGCGAGGTGGAAATCTGTGAGGTGGCGATGAAGAACAAGCCGGCAGAGCTGCTGGCCTTGTCGCCCAAGGGCACGGTACCGGTGCTGGATACCGGTGCCGAGGTACTGGAAGAGAGCCTGGACATCATGCGCTGGGCGCTGACGCAAAACGACCCGCAGGATTGGCGGCTACAGGCCAACCCTGCGGCTGCGCAGCAGGCTGAAACACTGATTGCACGCAATGACACCACGTTCAAGGCGCACGTGAACCTGTACAAGTATGCCGAACGTTACCCGGAGCATTCCCGCGAGCATTACCGCCAGCAGGCCGAGGCCTGGCTGGCGGAGCTCGAAGGCTTGCTGGTGGGGCGGGCTTACCTGCTGGCCGACCACCCGAGCCTGGCCGATGCCGCGTTGCTGCCCCTGATGCGCCAGTTTGCCGGGGTCGAACCGCAGTGGTTCGCCGAGGCGGCTTATCCGCGTGTGCGGAGCTGGCTGGAGGGGTGGCTGGCTTCGGAGCTGTTCAGGTCAGTGATGGCCAAATAAGTTCACGCGATACCTTGTAGGAGCGGCCTTGTGTCACGACGCAGGCCGCTCCTACAGGACACCGCACAAGGCTCAGTGGTGGTGCTTGCCACTCAGGGCCGCATGGAAATGGGCGCTCTGGCGCAGGTACTGCTCGGTGTAGCTGTGGGTGGCAGAAGCCTTGCTGCTGTCGGCATGGGCATGCGCTGGCAGGACGACCGATGCGGAAATGGCGGATGCGGCAATAACCGGGAAGAGATTGAAGTTCATCTGGGCTGACCTCGACGGCGGTGGTTTGACGGTGGCCCTTTTGGGCCTTGGGTCAAACTTACGCCGCCGAGGCCGCACGCAAAAATTCATTGCGGCAGTACCGATTATCACGCTGATCGATATCACTCGATGAACTTGAGGTCCGAGGGTGCATCCTGCTTCAGCGTCTGCACCGTCTCCAGCAGCTTGCCACTGCGCGGATCGCGACGTATCACCACGATCTGGTTGCTCTTCTGGTTGGCCACCAGCAGGAAGTTGTCACTCGGGTCCAGGGCAAACTCCCGAGGGTGATCACCTTCTGCCGGGCGACGCTGCAGGAACGTCAACTGGCCGTCCTGCTTGCCCACGCTGAACGCCACAATTTCATTGGCCGTGCCACGGTTGCTCACGTACAGGAAGCGCCCGTCCGCCGACAGGTGCAAGCCACCTGCTGCCTTCGCTGCGGCCTCCTGGCGCTCGGTCAGGGGTAAGCGCTGGCGTTCAACCAGGTTGCCGTCCTGCACATCGAACATCACCACCTCGGCGTTCATTTCCAGGGTGAGGTAGGCGTGCCGGCCCTTGGCGTCGAACAGCAAGTGACGCGGACCGCTGCCCGGCGGCAAGGCCACGGACGCAGGTATCGCCGCTGTCAGCGGGTGGTCCGCACTGGCACCGTCGTAGCGGTAGATGAACACCTTGTCGGCACCCAGGTCGCTGGCATACAGGTGCTGGCCATCCGGCGACAGCACCAGCGAATGCACGTGGGCACCGGCCTGGCGCTCAGGGTTGACCCCGCTCGCCTTATGCCGGGCCTGTTGCACCACGGGCTTGAGCGTGCCGTCCTTGGCCACCGGGATCACCACCAGGCTGCCACCGGGGTCGGGGTTGACCGCGTAGTTGGCCACAAACAGGTAGCGCTGGTCACGGCTGAGGCTGGCGTGGGTGGGCTCGTCGCCCTGGGTGACCACTTGGTTGAGCGGCTTGATTTCGCCGTTGCTGCTGATGCTGAAACTGCTGGCATGGCCCTGCGGGGTCTCATTCACCGCGAACAGCTGACGCTGGTCGGCCGACAGCACCAGCCACGAAGGGCTGACGCTTTTCACCACCTGCAAGGGCGTGGGGCCGATTTGGCCGGCCTTGTCGTCGAAATGGTAGCGGTAGATACCCTGGCTGGCGCCATCGGTGTAGCTGCCGACCAGCAAGGTGGCGGCGTGGGCAGAGATTGTCAGGCTCATCAGGCTAGCGGTCAGCAGGCTCGTCCAGGTCCGGTTCATCTTGGTCATCATCCGGGGCACGAAAGGCACTCATACAGACTAGCCGATGCTCGCCGTTGGCATCGTTGAGTTGCCATTCATCGCCGGTGGCGATAGCGGCGGCGACTTGTTCGGGGGTGAAGGACCAGCGGCGAAGCTGGCGGCCGTCCATGCATTCGACGGTGAGACCGGATGCGTCGGCGGTGAAATCGAAGGCGTGCAGGCCGTCAATCAAGAGCATGTCGCAGGACTGCAGGGCGGTGGCGAGGGGGGACATGGGGGTACCTGTGGAAGATGTGGCGGCATTATAACCCTGGTGCTGCTTTGCAGCCCAATCGCGACACAAGGCTGCTTCTACAAGGGCACGCGAACCTAGTGGAGGAGCGGCCTTGTGTCGCGATTGGGCCGCAATGCGGCCCCCTTCCGATTCAATGGGCGAAAATCGACCCCCCCTCCTTGCCCACCATCTTCTCCGGCTTGATCAGGAACCGTGCCAGCGCCGGCAGCAGCCACAGCGCGCCAAACATGTTCCATAGCAGCATGAAGGTCAGCATCAGCCCCATATCAGCCTGGAACTTGATTGCCGAGAAGATCCAGGTGCACACGCCGATGGCCAGGCACAAGCCAGTGAACAACACGGCTTTACCCGTCGAGCGCAGGGTCTGGTAATAGGCCTCCTGCAACGGCAGCCCCGCACGCAGGAAGCTCTCCAGCCGGCTGTAGATGTAGATGCCGTAATCCACGCCAATCCCCACCCCCAGCGCCACCACCGGCAAGGTCGCCACCTTCACCCCGATGCCCATGTAGGCCATCAGCGCGTTGCCCAGCACCGAGGTCAGCACCAAGGGCAGCACGATGCACAGCGTGGCGGCGAACGAGCGGAAGGTGATCAGGCACATCACTGCCACGCAGATGTACACCAGGATCAGGATGGTCAGCTCGGCCGACTTGATCACTTCGTTGGTCGCTGCCTCGATACCGGCGTTGCCCGCCGCCAGCAGGAACTGCAGGCCTTCCTTGTCATGGCTGTCGGCAAACGCCTTGGCCACGGCGGTGACGCGCTCCAGCGTTTCAGCCTTGTGGTCATTGAGGAACACCAGCACGGGTGCCAATGAGCAGTCGCCGTTGTAAAGGCCGTCAGCCCGGGCGATGGAGTTGTTGAGGATGTCCGGGTTACGCGACAGGGTTTCCCATTTCAGGCTGCCCTCGTTCATGCCCTTGATCACCTGCTTGGAAACGGTGACCAAGGAAATCGCCGACTGCACGCCAGGGGTGTTTTCCATGGTCCACATCAGCTCGTCGATCGGCGCCATGGTCGAGTGGACCGAGCACTTCTCCGACGGCGTCTTGACCATGATCACCAGCACATCGGAACTGGTCGAGTAGTTGCTGATGATGAAGTTGTTGTCCTGGTTGTAGCGTGAGTCGGGGCGCAGCTCCGGTGCGCCCTGGTCGAGGTCGCCGATCTTCAGGTTCTGGCTGTACCACAAGCCCCCGGCGAAGGCGAGCAGCGCCAGCACCACCGACACCGGCGCCACCTTGGCACTGGCGAAGTTCGACAACAGGCGCCAGAACGGGTGCTCGCGGGTCGCGTCTTTCTTGCTGCGCTCGATGGCCTTCTTGCTGATGCCCACGTAGGAGATGGCCACCGGCAGCAGGATCAGGTTGGTGAACACGATCACCGCCACGCCGATGGAGGCGCCGATGGCCAATTCGCGAATCACCCCGATGTCGATGATCAGCAGGGTAATGAAGCCCACCGCGTCGGCAAGGATGGCGATCATTCCCGGCAGGAACAACTGACGGAATGTGCGCCGGGCAGCGGTAAGGGCGTTGTCGGCGTCACTCGACTGCAGGGCGATGCCGTTGATCTTCTGCACCCCGTGGGAAATGCCGATGGCGAAGATCAGGAACGGCACCAGCATCGAGTACGGGTCCAGGCCAAAGCCCACCGCATGCATCAGCCCCAGCTGCCAGACCACCGCCACCAGCGTGGTGATGAGCACGGCGACAGTGCTGCGGATGCACCAGGTAAACCAGTACAACAGCACCCAGGTGATCACCAGGGCGACGCCGAAGAACATCGCCACCATCACCAGGCCATCGATCAGGTCACCGACCTTCTTGGCAAAGCCGACGATGTGGATTTTTACATTGGGGTTCTGCGCCTGGAACTTGTCACGGATCTTCTCTTCCAGCAGGTGAGAGAACTGCTGGTAGTCCAGCTTCACCTGTTTGCCCGGGTCCTGCGGGTCGGGGTAGCTCTCCAGCAGCGGCACGTCGACGATGCTGGACTTGAAGTTGTTGCCTACCAGGCGCCCCACCTGGCCTGACTTGAGCACGTTGTCGCGCAGGGTATCGAGGCTGTCCTGCGACCCGTTGTAGGTGTTAGGGATGACCTCACCACCGGAAAACCCCTCTTCGGTGACCTCGCTCCAGCGCACGCTGGGGCTCCACAGTGACTTCAGCCCGGCCCGATCGACACCCGGGATGTAGAACACTTCGTCATGGATCTGACGCAGGGTCTCCATGTAGTCCTTGTCGAAGATGTCACCGTTCACCGCCTCCACCGAGATGCGCACGGTGTTGCCGAGGTTGGCCAGGTCGTTGCGGTGCTCCATCATCTGCTCGATGAACGGATGCTGCAGTGGGATCATCTTCTCGAAGCTGGTGGAGGGGCGAATCTGCGTGGCCTGCCAGAACAGGAAAATGCTGACCAGCACGCACAGGGCGATGACCACTGGGCGGTTGTTGAAGATCAGACGTTCGAGCAGCGTGGCCTTGTCCTGGTGATGCGGGTGCATGGCAATGCTCTCCCTGCTGGTCATGGGCGCACCTCCCGGGCAGCCTGATCAGCCCCTTCGGCGCTGGCCAGGTGTACCCCCCCCTGCCCCACCAGCAGCAGGCCGCCGTTGGCCAGGCCACTGACGCCGGCCAGGGCCAGGCGGTCGGCACGGTTGTACACGCTGAAGGTCTGGCCGTCGTCCGTGCTGCGCAGCACGCTGCCACCATTGCCGACCAGCACCAGGCTGCCATCATCGACAAGCGTAGCGCCTGCCAGGCCGAACTCCAGGGTACCGCGCGCGGCCTTGAGTTCGATCGGCTGCCAGCTGTCACCGAAGTCGCTGGAGCGGAACAGGTTGCCGCGAAGGCCGTAGGCCAGCAGGGTCTGCGGCTTGGCGGTGCCGATCACGCCGAACAACGAGCCCTCGTAGGGGCCCTGGACCTTGGCCCAGGTCTGGCCGTTGTCGGTGGAGCGGAACATGCCGCCCTGCTCACCCACGATGAACAGGCCGGCATCGCGCACGTGGGCGATACCGTTCAGGTGCAGCTGGTCCGGGTTGTCCAGCCGCTCGGCCACATCCTGCCAGTGCTGACCACCATCGGTGGTTTCCAGCAAGGCACCATAGGCCCCCACGGCAAAGCCGTGCTGGGCGTCAAGGAAGGTGACATCGAGCAAGGGCGCTTCACGGGCGAGGTCTTCGAACTGCTTGCTCCAGGTGGCGCCGCCGTCGCTGCTGGCGAGGATCTGCGCGTCATGGCCGACGGCCCAGCCACGCTTGTCGTCGAGGAAAAACACAGCAGTGAGCAATTGCCGGGTGGGTACCCGGGCCTGGGTCCAGGTACTGCCTTGGTCGTCGGAGAACAGAATGTGGCCGCGATCACCCACCACCACCAGGCGCTTGCCGGCATGGGTGGCGTCGATCAACAGGCTTTGGCTGGCCTTGGCCGATTCGGTGGAGTATTCGTCGGCGGCCGCGGCCTGGGCGCTGTCTGCCCACACCCCCAATGCCAATGCCAGCATCGCGCTGGCTGCCCATGGCCAGGCACCACGCCTGGCTGGCGTACGCAACGGTTCCCTCATGACTGCCCCCTTGTTGTGTTCTTTTTGGTGGGTCAATGCATTGCAGGCTTTGCAAAAAGCCTGATCTAGAGGCCTGCAATCGCTTGAGGGGATCGTAGCGGGGATGTTTGCGGGAAGACAACGGGCGGGGTGTTATGTTTTGTTGTCGGCCGGGGAAAGCCGGGGCCGCTGGGCGGCCCTTCGCGGGTAAACCCGCTCCTACAAGGTTACGCCCCCCTGTAGGAGCGGGTTCACCCGCGAAGGGCTGCAAAGCAGCCCCAATTCACAACAATTACGCCAGACTCTTGCTCACAACCTCATACACATCACTGGACAACTCACCCGAAGCCAGAATCCGCTCCAGCTCACCCTTCATCAGCGCCTGACGCGCATCGTCATACTTGCGCCAGCGGGTCAGCGGTGCCAGTTGCCGCGAGGCAATCTGCGGATTCAGCGCATTCAGCTCGATCACCAGGTCCGCCAGGAAGCGATACCCGGAGCCATCGGCAGCATGGAAGTTGACCAGGTTCTGCCCGGCAAAGGCACCGATCAGCGCACGCACCTTGTTCGGGTTCTTCAGGGTGAAGGCCGGGTGTTGCATCAATGCCTTGACCCGCGCCAGCCCACCCGGCAGCGTGCTGGCCGCCTGCACGCTGAACCATTGGTCCATGACCAGCGGGTTGTCCTTGAAGTGCTCGGCAAAGGCCTCCAGCGCTTTGGCGCGCTCGGCCTCGAACGGCGAGTTGACCAGTACCGCCAGCGCGGTAAGGCGCTCGGTCATGTTGTCGCAGTGCTCGAACTGCTCCAGGGTCGCGTCCAGCACCTGTTGCTTGCCACTCTGCATCAGGTACGACAGGGCAATGTTCTGCAGGCTGCGGCGGGCAAAGTGCTCGGCCGAGGCCACATAGGCAGTGCTGCGCGACACTGCACGGTTGGCCTGGTAACGCGCCCACAGGGCGTCGAACAAGTGTTCGGCGATCTGCTGGCGTGCGAACTCGCGGGCGGCGTGGATGGCGTCGACGTCGGCCACCTGGCTGATCTCGGTAAGGTACGCCTCACCTGGCAGCGAGAGCATTTCGGCCACCATGGCAGGGTCCAGCGATTCGTTGCCCAGCACAGTGCCCAGGGCGGTGATCAGGCGCTGGTCGAGCTTCAGGGCTTCACCGCGCTGATGCTGGCCGATCAGTTCCTGCAGTACCTGCACCGACAGCTGCTGGCCCGCTTCCCAGCGGTTGAAGCCGTCGCTGTCGTGCTGCATCAGGAACATCAGCTGGTCGCGGTCATACGGGAAGCTCAGCTTCACCGGGGCGCTGAAGCCACGCAGCAGCGACGGCAGCGGCTTGGCCTGAATGCCCTGGAAGGTGAAGGTTTGCTCGGCCTCGGTCACCGACAACACGCGGCTGGTCCCTTGAGCGGCGTCTTCGCCCGCCAACTGCAGCGGCAGGTCATTGCCGGCGGCATCCAGCAGGCCGAGTTCCACCGGGATCACGAACGGCAGTTTCTCGGCCTTGTCCGGGGTCTGCGGGCAGCTCTGGCGGAACGTCAGGCTGTAGGTCTGCGCGGCGGCGTCATACGCCTCGCTGACCTCCAGACGCGGGGTACCCGCCTGGCTGTACCAGCGCTTGAACTGGGTAAAGTCGACGCCGTTGGCGTCTTCCATGGCCTTGATGAAGTCGTCGGTGGTTACCGCCTGGCCATCGTGACGTTCAAAGTACAGGTCACTGCCTTTACGGAAGCCTTCGGTACCCAGCAGGGTACGGACCATGCGCACCACTTCGGCGCCCTTCTCGTAGACGGTCAGGGTGTAGAAGTTGGAGATTTCGATGAAGCTGTCCGGGCGCACCGGGTGGGCCATGGGGCCGGTGTCTTCGGCGAACTGGTGGGTGCGCAGGTAGGCGACGTCTTCGATGCGCTTGACCGTGCGCGAGTTCATGTCGGCACTGAACTCGGCATCGCGGAACACCGTGAAGCCTTCCTTCAGCGACAGCTGGAACCAGTCACGGCAGGTGACACGGTTGCCCGACCAGTTGTGGAAGTACTCGTGAGCGACCACCCCTTCGACGCGCTGGTGCGCAGCATCGGTGGCGGTTTCGGCGCGGGCCAGCACACAGCTGGAGTTGAAGATGTTCAGGCCCTTGTTTTCCATGGCGCCCATGTTGAAGTCATTGACCGCAACAATCATGAAGATGTCCAGGTCGTACTCGCGGCCATAGACTTCTTCGTCCCAGCGCATGGACTTTTTCAGGCTGACCATGGCGTGGTCACACTTGTCGATGTTCTCGGGCTCGACGTAGATGCGCAGGGTCACCTCACGGCCGGACTGGCGGGTGAAGCTGTCTTCAACGCACCACAGGTCACCGGCCACCAGGGCGAACAGGTAGGCCGGCTTCATGAACGGGTCTTCCCAGGTCGCCCAGTGGCGGCCGTCTTCGGCCGGCCCGCTGCCGATCGGGTTGCCGTTCGACAGCAAGACCGGGTAGCGATGCTGCTCGGCGATGACCGTGGTGGTGAAGGTGCTCATCACGTCCGGGCGGTCGAGGTAGTAAGTGATCTTGCGGAAGCCCTCGGCCTCGCACTGGGTGCAGAACATCTTGCCCGACTTGTACAGGCCTTCCAGGGCGGTGTTGCTTTCCGGGTGGATCTTCACGCTGGTATCGAGGGTGAAGCGCTCGGCCTTGGGCTGCACGGTCAGGCTGTCGGCGTCGAGCCGGTAGTCGCCTGGCTGCAGTTCCTGGTCATCCAGGGAGGCGCGCAGCAGTTCCAGCTGCTGGCCATCGAGTTCCAGTGGCGGCAGGCCGGCACCGCGTGCCGGGTTGCGGCGCATGACCAGTTGCGCGTGAACCAGCGTGTGGTCCTCGAACAGCTCGAAGGTCAGGTGCGTCTCGTCGATCAGGTACTCCGGCGCCTGGTAATCCTTGAGGTAGATCACTTGCGGTTGTTCGGTACGCATGTGCAGGTCCTTTTTACTGGAGCACGGCCAACTGGTAGGCCGTGTACTTGCGAATATTGATCACACCGGTGTCGAAGATCAGGTACTGGCCCTTGATGCCCAGCAGCGTGCCCTCGGCCACCGGGTCCTTGTCGAGGTTGAAGCTGACAATCTTCTTCGGGTACGCCTCGACCGGGTAGTTCATCTGCACCACTTCGGCGTCCGGCAGCGGCTGGATCGCCTGCAGGCCAAAGCGCCCCTGCAGTTCGCGCAGGCCGTCGGCGCAGGCTTCGAAGACCTGCTCCCGGATGGCCGGCAGGTCGAGCACCTCGGCATCGCCCTTGAGCAGCGCGCGCCAGTTGGTACGGTCCGGCACCTGGCTGCGCAACACGTCTTCAACCAGGCCCGATTGCTGCCGGGTGGCCACGCGCATGATCGGCAACGCCTGGCTGGCGCCCTGGTCGAGCCAGCGGGTGGGCAGCTGGGTGGCACGGGTGATGCCGACCTTGATCCCCGACGAATTGGCCAGGTAGACGACGTGGTCGGTCATGCAGAACTGTTCGCCCCACGACGGCTCCCGGCAGGTGCCGGCGTCGTAGTGGCATTTTTCCGGGGCCATGATGCACACATCGCACTGGGCCAGCTTGGTCATGCACGGGTAGCAGTAACCCTGGCTGAAGCTGGTCTTGGTGCGCTTGCCGCAATGGCTGCAATGAATGGCGCCGAGGTATTCCAGGCGCAGGCGCTGGCCGATCATGGGGTTGACCGGCACCTGCGTGTCATCCAGGCGGAAGCTGTACTGCACCACCGGTGCCTGCAGGCTTACCGCCATCTTGCTCAACGAGCCACGTGCGAGTTCGATCAATGTACCGAGTCCGACTTGAACAGAATGTTGGCGATGGGCGCGGACTTCGACGCGCATTCCTGAGGGCCCATGTAGCCGGTGCGCTGGTCTTCAGGCAGGTTCTTCATCTCCCAGGCGATGACCGCCTGCAGCGACAGCTCTTTCTGCTCGGCGGTGAGCTTGCGGCCATCGGACCATTTGCCGATTTCCACGGCCAGTTTCAGGCTCTGGTAGATTTCCGGGGTAATGTTTTCAATCATTTGCGCGAAAGTGGACATAGTGTCTCCTGATTCAAGCCGACAGTTTACGCCGGGCCAGCGCCCCACCCAAGAGCCCGGTCAGGCATCCGATGAGCAGCCCGCCGACGTGGGCGGCATTGGCGATCTGGCCAAGGCCGAGCGTGCCGACCACGCCGGTCAGGCATACCACCAGCCAGATCAGCATCATCACCAGCACGCCCTTGGGCAGGTTGAAGTAACGGTCAGGCGCCAGCCACTGGTACAGCCAGATATGCCCGAGCAGGCCGTACAGCACGCCGGACAGACCGCCAAACAAGCTCGGCCCACTGGTGTAGTGCTGGGCCAGGTTGGACACGAGGCTGAACAGCAGGGTCAGGCCCAGCAACGCCCACGGGCCCTGGCGCAGTTCGATGCGTTTGCCCAGTTCCCAGTACCACAGGCTGTTCATGGCCAGGTGCAGCACGCCGAAATGCAGCAGCATGGGCGATACCAGGCGCCACCACTGGCCGTCATCCAGGGTTTGCGCCAGCGAGGTGAAGTACAGGTAGTCGCCCTGGACACGGAAGTCGAGGAAGGTGAACCAGCTGATGGTGGTGAAGTTGTCACCAAGCCCCGTAAGGCCGGCGACGATGAAGCACAGCAGCAGGATGAGGGTGGTGATTTTGCAGGCCTTGGCCTGGGCTGCCAGAGAAGGCTGTGTGGGGGCATTCGCGGGTGAACCCGCCCCTACAGGGTCGGCGCTGGCCGGCAGGTCGGCGTTGCCGTCGGGGTAGCGCTGGTAAAGCTGCAGCACATCTTCGGCCAGGGTGTCGGGAGCCCAGAGAACCTGGGCATCACCCTCCTCGCTGACCCGGTGCGGCACCTGCAGGCGTTGCAACAGGTGGACGAAGCCGCTGAGGTCGACCGACAGCGGCAGGCGCATCACTTCGATAATGTTCATTGGTTGGCCTGTGGGCGGTCGACGTCGACCCAGACGAACTTGTGTGGGTCGATACGGGTTTCATCATCCAGCCGGTAGGCGACCAGCTTGCCGTAGAGCACGGCGCTGTAGTCCAGGCAGGCCAGGTTGGCGCGGATCGGTGCCGGGCGGCCGCTGCGCCAGTAATGCCCGACGAACAGCATCGGCTGGTCTTCGTCATAGCGCAGCAAGGCGTTCTTCTGGCTGTGGCTGAGCGGGGTGCTGGCCACTTCCTCGGGCAGGGCATCGGGCTGGAACACGATGTCACCGTAGGTTTTCGGGTCTTCTTCCCAGAACTTGGTGCGGAAGAACGCGCGCGTCAGGCCGTCGCCGCCGGTCAGCGTCAGCCCGTCCGGCAGGCGCATGTCGGTACCGCGCAACAGGCGGTTGCACACCGTGTCGGCAAAACTGCCACTGACCGCCGAGGCCTGGATGAAGTGCTCATCGATGCGTCCGTCGGGGTATTGCCGGCGCAGCGGCTCGATCAGCCGCGGGTCCCAGCAGGCGTGCACCAGACGGAAGCGCCCTGCGTCGATGAACAACGGCAGCTGGTAGAACCAGTTGACGAAATCGTGCCAATCGCCGGGGTGTTGGGCAAACTGGGTCAGGGTTTCGTCGATCAGCCGGGCATGCCGCGGCGTGTGTTCGCGGACATAGGCCTTGCCGCTGCCAGGCAGCGCCGGGGTGACCCAGCCCAGGGCATTGTATTCGTGGTTGCCCATGATGCAGAACGCCTGGCCGGCTTCGACCATGTCGTGGACGATGTGCAGCGCCTCACGAATGCGTGGCCCGCGGTCGACGATGTCGCCAAGGAACAGCGCCTGACGTCGCGGGTGGCGCCACACGCCAGCCACGCGCTTGTATCCGAGGGCGTCGAGCAGGCGTTCAAGGGTCAGTGCACAGCCGTGCACGTCGCCGATGATGTCAAAACTTCGCGCCGGATCGAGCATCAGTCGTCACTGCTCCCCAGGCGGCTGCCCCAACCCAGTTTGGTGCGGCAGACCTCGTAGTAATTGTGGTCCAGCGGGTGGATCAGGCGCAGCTTTTGCGGCTTTTTGCTGACCGTGATGGTGTCGCCTGGGGCGCACGTGAAGTGGTTCTGGCCGTCACAGGACACCTGCGGGTAGATCTGCAGGTCCTTGGACACCACGATCTTCAGCTCGCTGTTGCCGTCAACCACGATCGGCCGACCCGACAAGGTGTGCGGGTACATCGGCACGATGACGATGGCATCGAGCTTGGGGTGCATGATCGGGCCACCGGCCGACAGCGCATAGGCGGTGGAGCCGGTGGGGGTGGCGACAATCAGGCCGTCGGCCTTCTGGCTGCAGACGAACTGGCCGTCGATGTAGATTTCGAACTCGATCATGCGCGTGGACTTGCCTGGGTGCAGCACCACGTCGTTCAGCGCATCGCCCTGGCCGATGGCCTCATGGTGGCGACGCACCTCGGCCTGCAGCAGGAAACGGTTTTCTACCAGGTAGTGGCCGTCGAGCACTTCGGCGACCTTCTGTTCCAGCTCGTCGGGGCGGATGTCGGTGAGAAAACCCAGGTTGCCACGGTTGATACCCAGCACCGGAATGTTGTGCCGGGCCAGCGCGCGGGCAGCGCCCAGCAGGCTGCCGTCGCCGCCGACCACGATAACCAAGTCGCAGACCTCGCCCAGCAGCTTGCGGGTGGACGTCTGCAAGCCATGACCGGGCAGCACTTCGGCAATGGTGTCCTCGAGGATCACGTGCAGGTGGCGATCGAGGAGGAATTTTTTCAGTCGGCGAATGGTGTCGAGCACCTGCGAGCTGCCAAGGCGACCGATGATACCGATATTGCGAAATTGCTCCATGGGGCTCCTGCGAGGCTCTGCGGCGGGTCACGATGCGCCGATTATGGGCGAAACCACCGGGCAGCGGCAAACCGGCTATGCTCGCAGGATGACGCCATTCGCCCAGCTTCACGACCTGCCCCGACAACTGCAGCACTCCACCGTGCGTGACTTGGCATGGGCCCTGTTGTCGCCGCCCCTGCTCAGCGCCCCGCCCTGCCCCCAGCGACACCCGCTGGCGGGCAGCCTGTGGGCGCAGCAGCCGCAACGCCTTGAACAATGGTTGCGGGCCCTGGATGCCGATGAGCGACCGTTGCGCGAGTGGCTGGCGCAATTGGGCAGCCGGCGCCTGGGGCATTACTACGAACGCCTGTGGCAATTTGCCCTGGGCCAGGCGCCAGGCATCGAACTGCTGGCCGCCAACCTGGCGATTCGCGACGGCGGGCGCACCTTGGGCGAGCTCGACGTGGTGTTGCGTGACTGCGACGGCGTGCACCACCTGGAACTGGCGATCAAGCTGTACCTGGGCCCGGAAGGCGCCGGGCACGATCCCCATGCCTGGCTGGGGCCGGGTTGCCATGACCGACTGGGGACCAAGCTTGCGCACCTGGCGGGGCACCAATTGCCCATGTCCAAGGGGGCGCACAGCCGTCAGGCGCTGGCCCAGCTAGGGGTGGAGCAGGTGCAGGCGCAAATGTGGCTGGGTGGTTACCTGTTCTATCCACGGCCTGGGCATGCCGAGGCGCCGGAGGGCGCCAACCCGCAACATTTGCGCGGGCGCTGGCTTCGTCGGCGGGACTGGGTGATGGCCGAGGGCGAGCGTTGGCAGCCGCTGCAGCGGCATGCCTGGCTGGCGCCGGCTAGGGTGGCGTCAGGTGAGTGCTGGCAGGCGGAGCAGTTTGCGGCGTGGCTGCATGTGCTGGAGCAGCAGGCACCGGCGCAGTTGCTGGTACGACTGGTGCCTGATGCCGAGGGTGCCTGGCAGGAGGCAGAGCGGGTGTTTCTGGTGGCTGATGACTGGCCGTATCTGCCCGGTAACTGATGTCGCCTGTTCGGGCCCCTTCGCGGCCCCGCCCGCTCCCACAGGTACTGCACGGCTTCAAAGACTGTGCAGTACCTGTGGGAGCGGGCGGGCCCGCGAAGAGGCCGGTGGCTGGCAACACAATTTTCACAGACCCAGCGCAAAGATTCGTTTCTGGTAACCATTACAATGGTACCTGAGCGCCAGCAAGAGCGCCTTTCCGACCTGATGACGAGGACCGATCATGGTTTCATCCAACCCCGCGACCCATTACGCGCGCCTGTCCATCGCCCTGCATTGGCTGATGCTGGTGCTGCTGGCCGCTGTCTATGCACTCATCGAACTGCGTGGCCTGTTCCCCAAGGACAGCGTCGAACGCAACCTGATGAAGGACCTGCACTTCATGCTCGGGCTCAGCGTGTTCGTGCTGGTCTGGCTGCGCCTGGCCATGCGCCTGAGCCGCCCGACTCCGCCCATCGTGCCAAAACCACCGGCCTGGCAGACTGGCCTGGCGCACCTGATGCACCTGGCACTGTACCTGATGATGATCGGCCTGCCGCTGGCCGGCTGGCTGATCCTCAGCGCCGCCGACAAACCGGTGCCGTTCTTTGGCCTGGAGCTGCCCCATCTGATCGGCCCGAACCCGGACCAGGCCAAGTTCATCAAAGGCTGGCATGAGCGTATTGGCAGCTGGGGCTACTGGCTGATCGGCCTGCATGCACTGGCCGGGCTTTACCATCACTATGTGCAGCGCGACAACACGCTGTTGCGCATGCTGCCTTACAAGTAACCGCGTCGCCCCTGCAGGCCGCCTGTGTGCACGAAGATCAGGCGGCTGCCGGGCTTGAACAGCCCGGCAGCGACCTGATCACGCAAGGCCAGCAGAGCCTTGCCGGTATAGAGGGCTTCGAGCGGCACGTCAGTGTGCTGCTCGCAGTCGGCGATGAACGTCAGTAGCGCATCGTCGAATTTTCCGAAACCGCCCCGGCAGGCGTCGTGTAGCTGGTAGCCGTGCGTGCCAGCCAATGCTGCCACCGTCTCCGGCACCCCATGACCCCTGGGTACGGCCAAGGCGCCGTGCACGGCATGCGCCCCTGCCTCCGCCATTACCAGCCCGGCCAAGGTAGTCCCCGTTCCGGCAGCCAACCACCAGGCGTCGTAGTCTGACCACCCCAAGGCCGAGATTTGCGCGCGCGCCTGCTGCATGATCAGCGCGCAGCCCTGCGCACCGGCCAGCCCGCCGCCCCCTTCGGGGATACAGTGCCAGCCTGGGTAGCGCGCCTGCCAGGAAACCCAAAAGCCTGGCTCATTACGCGCACGGTAGCCGCCGTAGCCTAGCCAATGCAGTTCCATGCCCAGCGCCTGCAGGTCACGCACGGTTGGCGTGTCCTGGGCATGGCCGCGTAACAGGCCGACGGTGGCGAAGCCGAAACGCTTGCCGGCAGCGGCCAAGGCGTGCAGATGGTTGGAGTGGTTGCCGCCAAGGCTGATCAGGCCTGGAGCATGGCTGGCGCCGGCCTGTTGCAGGTGGTGGCGTAGCTTGAACCACTTGTTGCCGCTGATCAGCGGGTCAATCAGGTCCAGGCGCAGAGTGGCGGCCTGGACCTGGGCTTGCCGCAGCCAGGGCAAGTCCAGAAACTGCAGGGGGGCTGGGGGGAGGTCGAATACATGCATGGATCGCAGTGTACAGGGTAATCCCGCAAGCGCTTGTAATCGATGAGTCACCCCCGCCGAGGCATCACAGTGCCAGGGTGGCTCGACACAGGCATCGATGCCCCGGCACAGGCCGTCGTAGGAGCGGGTTCACCCGCGAACACCGGCAAAGCCGGTGCCATCCACCGCGTCACCTGTTTCGCGGGCATGCCCGCTCCCACACGTACAGGTGTCGGGTTCACGCAGCCCCAACGGCCTCAGAGCTCAGCCGCCAACCGCGAGCCTTGGTTGATCGCCCGCTTGGCATCCAGCTCGGCCGCCACATCCGCGCCACCAATCAGGTGCACCGACTGCCCCGCCGCCACCAGCCCTTCCTGCAGCTCGCGCAGCGGATCTTGCCCGGCACAGATCACCACGTTATCCACCGCCAGCACCTGCGGCTCGCCGCCGTCCACACGAATGTGCAGGCCGGCATCGTCGATAGCCAGATACTCGACACTGTTGAGCATCTGCACCCCCTTGTTCTTCAACCCGGTGCGGTGAATCCAGCCGGTCGTCTTGCCGAGCCCGTCACCCACCTTGGATTTCTTGCGCTGCAACAGGTACACCTGCCGCGCCGGGGCATGCGGCTCGGCCTTGATCCCGGCCACACCACCTCGCGCCTGAAGGTGGGTATCGATGCCCCACTCTTTCCAGAATGCCGCTCGGTCCTGGCTGGTGGCCACGCCCTCATGTACCAGGTACTCGGACACATCGAAGCCGATACCTCCCGCGCCAATCACGGCCACCGACTTGCCCACAGGCTTGCGCTCGAGCAGCACGTCCAGGTAGCTGAGCACCTTGGCGTGCTCCACGCCCGCAATGGCCGGGGTACGCGGGGCGATGCCGGTAGCCAGGATGATTTCATCAAAGCCGCCGCTCACCAGTGCCTGCACATCCACGCGGGTATTCAGGCGCAGGTCGACGCCCGTGCTTTTGACCTTGTTGCGGAAGTAACGCAGCGTTTCGAAGAATTCTTCCTTGCCCGGCACCCGCTTGGCCACGTTGAACTGGCCACCGATTTCGCTGGCGGCGTCAAACAGGGTCACCGCGTGGCCCCGCTCGGCCGCCACGGTGGCCGCCGCCAGCCCAGCCGGGCCGGCGCCTACCACGGCAATGCGCTTCACCGTACGTACAGGCAGGTAGTTGAGTTCGGTCTCGTGGCAGGCACGCGGGTTGACCAGGCAGCTGGTCAGTTTGCCGCCGAAGGTGTGGTCCAGGCAGGCCTGGTTGCAGCCGATGCAGGTGTTGATTTCATCCGCGCGACCGGCAGCGGCCTTGTTGACGAAGTCCGGGTCGGCGAGAAACGGTCGGGCCATCGAGACCATGTCCGCATCGCCCTCGGCCAGCACCGCCTCGGCCACCTCCGGGGTGTTGATGCGGTTGGTGGTAATCAGCGGAATGCTCACCACGCCCCGCAACTTGGCGGTGACTTTGCTGAAGGCCGCACGCGGCACTTTGGTGGCGATGGTCGGAATACGCGCCTCGTGCCAACCGATTCCGGTGTTGATCAAGGTAGCGCCGGCCTGCTCGATGGCCTTGGCCAGCAGCTCGATCTCGTCCCAGGTGCTGCCACCCTCGACCAGGTCGAGCATCGACAGGCGGAAGATGATGATGAAGTTCGGCCCGACCGCGCCACGCACCCGGCTGACGATTTCCACTGCCAGGCGCATGCGGTTTTCATAACTGCCGCCCCAGCGGTCGGTGCGGTGGTTGGTGTGGGCGGCGAGGAACTGGTTGATGAAGTAACCTTCCGAACCCATGATTTCGACACCGTCGTAACCGGCACGCTGGGCCAGCACGGCACAATTGACGAAGTCGGCAATCTGCTTCTCGATTCCCTCCTCGTCCAGCGCCTTGGGCTTGAACGGGTTGATCGGCGCCTGAATCGCGCTAGGTGCCACCTGGCGTGGGCTGTAGGCGTAGCGCCCGGCATGCAGGATCTGCAGGCAGATCTTGCCACCGGCAGCGTGCACCGCCTCGGTGACGATGCGGTGCTTGTCGGCCTCTTCCTCGGTGCTGAGCTTTGCCGCACCGGAATACACCCCGCCTTCATCATTGGGCGCAATGCCGCCAGTGACCATCAGGCCAACGCCACCGCGGGCGCGCTCGGCAAAGTATGCAGCCATGCGCTCGAAGCCGCCGGGGCGCTCTTCGAGGCCAGTGTGCATCGAGCCCATCAGGGTGCGATTGCGCAAGGTGGTAAAGCCCAGGTCCAGCGGGGCAAGCAGGTGCGGGTAGCGGTCGGCGGCCATGGAAAGGTCCCCTGATGGCGTGATCACGGATTGCGGGCACCTCACTGGGTGGCGGGCCCCGTCGTTTGTCTGTCAGCGACATTAAACAGCCGTTTGAAAGGGCTCAATGATCGAAACTGACAAGTTAATGATCGTGATGTACATCGCGACTGCCTGAGGACTGGCGAATCGCCCCGCCGGTATCAGCTGGACCTGTGCTTTCACTTCAATCTGAATGGGTCACGGGTGCGGTGTTCGCTGACCGGTCTGTCCACCACCTTTGCCGGATACATTCTTGAAATGGCCTTGGGTCATCGGATGAGCAGTGGCCAGGTGGCCGGACCGTCTACGCGCGTGAGGCAGTTCACAAAGCAGGCATTTAAACCACGCGGCAATTTAAGAAACGTCTCAAAGCCGGGGGCGGCCCAGCTGTCTAGGATGCTCAGGCCCTGCCCAGTCAACCTCACCGGAGCCTTGCCCTGACCATGTCGCGCTTGCTTCATACCCTCTCGCGCCCAGCCATGGCGGCGCTGGTCCTGATGGGCCTGGCGTCCGGTGCCTGGGGCCAGCTCAAAGTCGAGGGCACACGCCTCATTTATCCAGGCTCGAACAAGGAAGCAAGCATCAGCGTGGTCAATCGCAGCGACCTCGACACGGTCATGCAAAGCTGGGTCAGCAGTACCGACAAACGCGACGATGCGCCCTTCGCCATCGTCCAACCGTTGGCATTGATACCGCCCAATGGCCGGCACATGCTGCGGGTGCTGTACGCCGGCAAGGGCCTGCCCGAGGACAGGGAGTCACTGTTCTGGCTGAACATCCTCGAGATCCCGCGCAAACCCGAACAGGCCAATACCCTGCAATTCGCCGTTCGCCAGCGCCTGAAGCTGTTCTACCGCCCCGCCGGCCTGCCAGGCTCGGCCAGCGAGGCGGTCGAGGGCCTGGCATGGCGCGCACGTCAGCCTGGCCTGATCGAAGTCAGCAACCCGAGTGCCTTTCATGTTTCGCTGGTCAACCTCCAGCTCGAAAGCCCCGGGCAGTCGCGCCAGCTTGCGGACTACGTCCTCCTGCGCCCGGGGGCATCGCTCACCCTCGAGGCGCCCTCGCCCCTGCCCGCGCAAAGTCGCGTGGCGTTCAGCGAACTCACCGATATCGGCCTGCAGAAGCGCCACCACATCGCGCTGCCGTGAACACACCGCCACAGGATACCCACTCATGAACCTGATCCGGAAACACATGCTTGGCCTGCTTTTCGTCGCCGCCAGTTGCCCCGCCACCAGCTACGCACTGTCCTGCAAGCTGGACCCGTCCATGGCGGCGGTATTCAAGGAGGCACTGGGCACCGCACTGGCGGTACCGGCCGACGCGCCCGACGGCACGATCATCTGGGAATCGGCACCACACTCGGTTCCGGTCATCTGCGCCGATGACTATGAAACCGGCATCAAGGAAGATGTCTATTTCTATGTCAACCCGGCCAAAGCCAGTATAGGCAAGGGCATACGGGTCGGGATTCGCTACGGCTCGCAGAACATCACCCAGACGTCGGGCGCCGTCACCACTGGCTACAACTCGCTTTATGGTTGCAACTGGGCGAACTGTGCGGGCTGGGACAAGGCCCGCTTCACCCTGAACTTCACGGTGTTCATCGAAAAGAACGGCGCAACGCCAACCGACGGACAAGCCAGCACGCTCAGCGAGTACCGGGTATTCCAGTTGGACGGCAAGGGCGGCCTTAACCCAAAACCCGACAGCAACCTCAACTATGTCGTCACCGGCATGAACAACATCCGCTTCGTGCCTTGCTCTCCCGAGTTGACCATCTTGCCTTCGGTGGTCAATTTCCGCCGTGCCCTGGCCAGCTCGGCACAGGTCGGCCAGGTCGCCAGCTCGGCCAGCTTCAGCCTCGACCTGACCAGATCCTGCAACACGCCCTACACCGTCAGCGCCCGCTTCACCCCGGTCGCTGGCAGCGCCAGCATCATCGACAAGCTGCTGGTGCCCGCCAACAACACCTCCGTCGGCATCGCCCTGACCCAGCAGGACAGCAACCAGCCGGTGCCTTTCGCCACCTGGTTCAAGCTGGCCGACCTGGCTGCGCCGGGCGTGATCCACAACCCGTTCCGCGCCGACCTGATCTGGCGCTCGGCGCCCATTTCCGGTCCGTTCGAAGCCACGGCGCTGGTCGACCTGTACTACCAGTAAAACCTTCGGCCAGGCGGCCTTTAAGGATCGTCTGATGTCCAGTTGCCAGTGGCCTGCCTACATTTGCGGGATGCGACTCAAAGCCTACCTGCAACAGATCAACCCCCTTCTCTCCAACCCCGAGGCAGCACGCCGCCTGCTTCGGCTGCTGGCAATCGTGCTATCGGCCGGCATTCTCGGCGCGGCCTACAATTTCCTGTCCTTTACTTTCAACACCGATATCGCTCGGCGCCATGGTGCCATGAGCAGCGCGATCGCCGAGGCCCATACCTTCTTCACCAACCGCGAGGCGCTGCTGGAGAGCCTGAGCCTGGCAGCCGTGCGTCAAACGGCGCCGGGTGTCGACTGGCTGCCCCTGGCACCGGGCGAGGAAGTGCACCTGCAACTGGGCAGCCAGCCAGGCAAGCGCTGGAGCCTGTGGCTGACCCAGCGTATGTGTGCCTACCTCAAGGCCCGGCAGGTCAACCTGCTGTATGTCGACACAGCGGCGCAGGCCCCCATGCGCTGGCTGTACAACGCTGACGCCCAGGCCTCGCTGCCTTCATCTGCCCTGCTGGAGCAGCTGCTGGCTGCTGGGCAGCGGGGCACGGCCCCTCGGGAACTGTGGCTGGCCGACCAGGGTGCCCAAGGTTCGCGCCTGTTCATCTTCCTGCGCCTGGACGCACGCGACCCGAGCTCTGGCTGGCTGGGCCTGGAGATCGACAGCCATGCAGTGTCGCCGTCGCTCGAGGATGCCAGCGCGGGTAAGTTCATGATGTTCAATGCCGACGGCATGCTGGTGTTCACCAACACCCCAGACCCGGCGCTGGACCGTTCGCTGCACCATCCCGTGGGTAACAACTTCTTCGGCTTCGCCGGCCAGGGGCTCCTGCCAGAGTACCTGGTCATCAGCAAGCCGTTGATGTCTTCGGACTGGCAACTGGTTTACGCGATCGACCTGTCCGCGATCCTCGCCGGTCTGTGGCAGCAGCTGCTGGGTGCCTTGCTGTTCTGCGTGCTCAGCATCACCTTGATTCGGGTGTTGATCCAGCGGTTCGACCAGCGCTTGTTCACCCCCACGGTTGAACGCATCCGCGCGCTGGTGGAAAGCGAGATGTTCAGCCGCGACGTCATCGAAACCGCACCTGTCGCCCTGTGCGTGTTGCGCCGCAGCGATGGCCAGGTGGTGCTGGAGAACCACCTGGCCCAGCAGTGGCTGGGCCAGGACCCGGCACGCGGTGCGCGTAGCGCGCAATGGATCGAGCAGGCTTTCGAGCGACACGAAGGCCAGTGCAGCGACTATTTCGAGAGCGCCGAAGGGCGCCACCTGTACCTGAGCTGCTCGCCAACCCGCTACAAGGGCGAGCCGGTGCTGCTTTGCGCGTTCAGCGACATCAGCGCACGCAAGCAGATCGAGGCCGCGCTGGACGACGCCCGGCGCGCGGCCGACACCGCCAACGAAGCAAAAACCCAGTTCCTGGCGACCATGAGCCACGAAATCCGCACACCGCTGTACGGTGTGTTGGGGACCCTGGAGCTGCTGTCGCGCACCGTGCTCGACGCCCAGCAGCGCGATTACCTGCGGGCAATCGAAGGCTCCTCGTCAACCTTGCTGCAGTTGATATGCGACGTGCTGGACGTGTCCAAGATCGAGGCCGGTCAGCTGGCCCTCGAACTCAGCGAGTTCAGTGCCCCGGACCTGGTCCGCGAGGTGGTTCAGGGCTACAGCGCGGCAGCCAGGAGCAAGGGGCTGCAGCTCTACAGCTGCCTGGACCCACGCCTGCCGGAACACCTGATCGGCGACGTCAACCGGATCCGCCAGATCCTTAACAACCTGCTGAGCAATGCGGTCAAGTTCACCGATTGCGGCCGCGTGGTGCTGCGGGCCAGGCTGCTCAACCGCGACGGCGAACGCTCCTGCCTGTTGTGGCAGGTCTCGGACACGGGCAAGGGCATCGCCGAACAGGACCAGCCGTTCATCTTCGACCCTTTCTACCAGACCGAAGGCCATAGCCAGGTCATCCCCGGCACCGGGCTCGGCCTGCCGATCTGCCAGCGCCTGACGCAATTGATGAACGGCCAGCTGCGCCTGGTCAGCGAGCTGGGCCTGGGCAGCAGCTTCAGCCTGACCCTCCCCCTGGAAGTGGCGTCAGGCCGCACCAGCACCCCGTTCAACCTGCTGGGCGAACGCATTCACGTGGTATCGCCCGTACACGAACTGGCTGAAGCCATCAGTGGTTGGCTCTGCCGCTGGGGAGCGCGTGCGCAGGTCGGCGCGCCGGCGCCAGGCAGCGCCCTGCCCGGCGAACTGCTGGTCGAGCTGCATCCCGGCACTGTCGAACGCTGGCTGGTCGCCGAATGGCCCGGCCCGCGAATCCTGGCCAGCGCCCAGGACTGCTGGGAGGCGCGGCACGAGGCCGGTCACTGGCAGGTCAACCTCAACGACCTGGGCGCCTTGCACCATGCTGTCGGCCAGGCCCAGGGCCTGCGCCGTCCCAGGGACCCCGCCGCGCCGGCCCCCTTGACCGAGCCGCTCGGGCTGCACGTGCTGGTTGCCGAGGACAACGTCATCAACCAGTTGATCCTGCGCGACCAGCTCGAGGAGCTCGGCTGCAGCGTGACCTTGGTCAGCGATGGCGAGCAGGCCTTGCAAACCTGGCAGCGCGAGCATTTCGACCTGCTGCTGACCGACGTCAACATGCCCGGCACGAACGGCTACGAACTGACCCGGGCCCTGCGCCGGTTGGGCTGCACCCGCCCCATCGTCGGCGCCACTGCCAATGCCCTGCGCGGCGAGGAAGAACTGTGCCTGGCCGCCGGCATGGATCGCTGCCTGATCAAGCCCTTCAACCTGCAAGTCCTGTTCAACTGCCTGGCCCCGTATCGAGGTAGCCCTTGAAGACCTTTAACATCCTGATCGTCGAAGACCACCCCTTCCAGCATATGTACCTGCAACACTTGTTCAGCGAGCTTGGCAGCTTCAACCTGGAAGCAGCCCGGGATGGCCAGGAAGCGCTGGAGCGCCTGCGCCAGCGTGACTTCGACCTGGTGCTGACCGACCTGCTGATGCCCGGCATGGACGGTGTGCAGTTCATCCAGCACCTTGCCGGCCTGCGCCACAAGCCAGGCCTGGCGATCATGAGCGTGGCCTCGCGGCGCATGCTCATGGCGGCGAGCCTGGTGGCCAAGAACCTCGGCGTGGACGTGCTCGGGCTGATCTCCAAGCCGGTCGAACCCGCCGCGCTGCGCAGCCTGATCGACCAATTGCAGTTGCACCATCAGGCACCGGCCCAGGCGGTACCGGCCACGCCCGAGTTCGATCGCCAGACCTTGGTCGATGCCTTGAACAACCGAGCTTTTCAGGCCTGGTTCCAACCCAAGAAGTCCTTGCACAATGGTCGCATCGTCGCGGCAGAGGCCTTGGTGCGCTGGATGCACCCGGAGCAAGGGGTGTTGCTGCCAGGCACCTTCCTGCCAACGATCAATGCCTTTGGCCTGGAGGAAAGGCTGCTGTGGGTGATGCTCAAGCAAGCCATGGATGCCCAGGCGCGCTGGCGCGAACGGGGCTATGACATCCCGGTCTCGATCAACCTGCCGACCCACCTGCTGAACAGCCATGACCTGGCCGACCGGCTGCTGGAATTCGTCCTGCACCACCAAGGCGTGCCCGGCAAGCTGTGCTTCGAGCTGATGGAATGCTCCATTCCCGAAGAGCTGAGCAACTTCTATGCAGGCGCCTGCCGCTTGCGCATGAAAGGTTTCGGCCTGTCCCAGGACGACTTCGGCAAAGGCTACAGCTCCTACATGAGCCTGGTCTCGACGCCCTTCACCGAACTGAAGATAGACCGGGCGCTGGTGCAGCGTTGCGATGAAAGCGAGAGCCTGGCCTCGGCCTTGGCCAGCATCGTTGCCCTGGGTCGCAAGCTCGGGCTCACCGTGGTCGCCGAAGGGGTCGAGACGCCTCAGGAGCTCGAAATGCTGCGCAAGGTCGACTGCAACCAGGTGCAGGGCTTTTTGATCTCCCATGCCGTGTCGGCGGAACAGTTCCAGCGCCTGTTGCACAACGACGGTCCCCCGTCAGCCTACTGACCGGCTGTAACTCACAGCGCCGGCCGGGCATCAAAGGTAATATTCGTTGGGTATCGATGCCCCCACGCCCTTGCGGACCCTTGCATGAAACAGTACAACGCCCTGCTGGAAAACCTGGCCCGCAGCTCTCTGCGCCTGAACAAAGGCATGACCGTCCTGCTGGGCCTGGCGCTGCTGCTGGCCGGCTTCAGTCTCTGGTCGCTCGAGCGCCTGATCGACGAACACAGCGACACGGTCAGCATCCATTTCGCCCGGCTGATGGAGAATGTCCAAGAGCAGGAAACCTTCCTCGAGGCCCTCGTGCAACGCAGCGCCAAGGGGGAGCTGCTCGACTACCCACGTGCGCTCGAGCCGGCGCTGGCACCCATGCCCGAGGAAGGGCCGGACATCTACAAGGGCCAGATCTTTCCATTTTCCATGCCGTTCAGCCTCAAATTCGACCCACGCAACCTGGCTGACCGCGAAGTATCGGACATCTTCACCCTGGGGGCGAACCTGGCCAGCTTCTACAGCATGTTCTGGTCGGCCTCTCCGTACCGTTCACCACAGGTGTTCCTGTTCTCGCCGGATGCCCGTTACGACATCACGGTTCCCGCCGCAGGACGCGGGCGGGGCAAGCTGGAGAATGAACCGTTCATCGATGTGATCAGGCAGGTCATTGTGCGCCAGCCTCAGGACAAGGACTGGGGCCCAGGCAGCAGGATCGTCTGGCGCAGCTATGTCGAGCAGCCGGACCAGGCCTCCCCGCCGCGCGTGCTGGCCTACGCCAACGTCCCCCTGCGCTCGGGCAAGGCAGAGGGCCAAGCCACGCAAGTGGCGTCGCTGGTGGACCTGGCCCAGATCGATGATTTCGAACGCATCATGGACTGGACCGTGTATGACCACTTTAACCTCATCACCCCGGCCGGCGAGGTGCTGATTGGCGCGCCCACGCCCCTGAAGGGGGTGCATGAAGGCCTCAACATCAAGCCCGAAGGCCTGGTGTTCCGACTCCACGAACAGGCCAACGGTGGCTGGAGTGCGATCTACACCGTGACCTACCGGCACTTCTTCCGTTATGCGTTCTGGTCGCTGGCCGGCATCGCCGCCACGTTCCTGGTCCTCATCGGGCTGGGCCGGGTGGCCATCCGCTGGTACCAGCGCCAGGTCATCCTGCCTGCGCGCGCGGCCCACGAGGTCATCACCGAGAGCGAGGCCTTCAGCCGGGTGGTCATCGACACCGCCCCGACCGGCCTGTGCGTAATCCGCAGCGCCGACAACGAGGTGCTGCTGGAGAACCAGCGGGCGCAGCAATGGCAGGGCACCCGCGAGCTGGTCAGTACCCTCGCCTCGGCAGTGGGCAACACCCGCAGTGGCGAGCACTACCTGCAGGTCGAAGGCCGCCACCTGCAGGTCGGTTTCGTGTCGACCCGCTACCACGGCGAAGACGTGCGCCTTTACGCATTCAACGACGTCACCCGCCATGTCGAGGACGCCCAGGCGCTCGACGAAGCCCGGCGCGCCGCCGACGCCGCTAACACCGCCAAGACCCTGTTCCTGGCCACCATGAGCCACGAGATCCGTACCCCGTTGTACGGCGTGCTGGGCACCCTCGAGCTGCTTGGCCTGACGCACCTGGATGCACGCCAGCAAGGCTACCTGCACACTATCCAGCGCTCCTCGGCAACCCTGTTCCAGCTGATCAGTGACGTGCTCGACGTGACCAAGATCGAATCCGGGCAGATGGCGCTCGAACCCGTGCCGTTCTGCCCGCTGGACATGCTCGAGGACACCGTGCGCACCTATCGCGCCTTCGCCGAGCGCAAGGGCCTGTTGCTCTATGCCTGTCATGACGCCCGCCTGCCGGCGCAGGTGGTGGGCGATCCGATACGCATCCGCCAGATCCTCAACAACCTGCTGAGCAACGCCATCAAGTTCACCGACACCGGCCGGGTGGTGCTGCGCACCCGCGTGCTGGCGCTCGACGACACCCACGTGCGCCTGCAATGGCAGGTTGCCGATAGCGGCATTGGCATTTCCCAGGCACAGCAGGCCAGGCTCTTCGAGCTGTTCTACCAGGTCGCCGACGCCTCCAGCGAGGGCGGTGCGGGCCTGGGCCTGCCGATCTGCGGCTGGCTGGCTGACATGATGGGTGGCCAGATCAAGGTGGTCAGTGAGCCGGGGCTGGGCAGCAGCTTTTCCCTCAACATCAGCCTGCCACTGGCCCAGGGGGCGCTGAGCGACAGCCCAAGCGCAGTGCCCGATCCGACCCCGGTGTATGTGCGCGCGCCGATACCGGAGCTTGCCCAGCATGGCGTCGACTGGCTGCAGCGCCTGGGTATCGCCGCGACCCTGACGATTCCACCCCTAGAGAAGGACAACCACCAGGCCCTGCTGGTAGACCTGCTCGACTGCCCGGACGCCGCCACCTGGCATGGCCAGCGGATCTGCGCCAGCAGCGACGGCCCTACCCCCGGCGCGTTCGTCGACGGCTGCTGGCGGGTAGACCTGCATGACGTGCGGGCCATCGCCCAGCTCATCGCGGTCGTGCGCCAGGGCGGGTCGCCCGATGACCAGAACACCGCGCAACAGCAACGCGCCGCTCTGCGCCTGCATATCCTGGTGGCCGAGGACAATCCGATCAACCAGGCGATCCTGCAGGAGCAACTCGAGGCGCTGGGCTGCACCACGGTGGTCGCGGCCAACGGCGAACAGGCCATGCAACGCTGGCAGCCAGGCCAGTTCGACCTGGTCCTGACCGACGTAAACATGCCGTTGATGAATGGCTACGAACTGGCCAGGACCCTGCGCCAGCACGACGCCCGGTTGCCGATCATCGGCGTCACCGCCAATGCACTGCGAGAAGAAGGCCAGCGCTGCCTCGAGGTGGGCATGAATGCCTGGATGGTCAAACCGTTGAGCCTGCAGGCGTTGCGCAGCCATCTGGTCCGTCTGTGTCGGCCAGCACTGGCCGAAGCGCCCAGCCGTGCGCAAGCGGACAGCCTCAGCGCCTCCCCCTCCCGCTCCCCTGCAGCCACCGATACCGTGCAAGTGTCCGACGCCATGCGCGCGCTGTTCATCAGCACCCTGCGCGAGGATATGCAGCAGTTGCGCCTGGCCCTTGAGCAAGGCGACCAGCGGCGTCTTGGCGAGCGCCTGCACAGCATCGCCGGCGCCCTGGGTGCGGTCCAGTCCCGGCCCCTGGCCGAGCAGTGCTGTGCGCTGGAAACCGCGCTGGCCGAGTCGCCGCTCGACGCAGCCCTGGCCGATAAGCTGGGGGGGGTGCTGGACAGGCTGTCAGCAATACTCGATGCCCTCGCATAGAATCAACTTCAGCGCTGATAGCGCATGGAAACAACCCTCCCATCCGCACCGGCTAACGGGTCGTCTTTTATGGAAAAACTCAAGGTCATCATCGCCGACGATCACCCCATCGTGCTGCTCGGCGTCCGGGAACTGGTCGAACGCGACCCACGCTTTAGCGTGGTCGGCGAAGCCGTCTGTTCGCAAGGGCTGATCGAACTGCTCGAACGCCAACCCGTGGACATGGTCATCTCCGACTACAACATGCCGGCAGACTCACCCTACGGTGACGGCCTGAAACTGATCGACTACCTCAAACGTCACTATCCCGCTGTCCGCATCCTCGTGCTGACGATGATTTCCAACCCGCTGATCCTGACACGGCTGCAGGAACTGGGCGTGGACGGCGTGATCCAGAAGAGCCAGTTGCATGGCGAAATCGAAAAGGCCCTCAATGCCGTCGCCCGCAACAGCACCTACCGGGCGCCGGCACCGGCAAGGCAGTCGGTGGTCGCCTGTAACACCGCCATCGATCAACGGGTGGAAAACCTGTCACCCAAGGAATTCGAAATACTGCGCCTGTTTGTTGCCGGACAAAGTGTCAGTGAGATCGCCCGCAGCCAACATCGAAGTACCAAGACCATTAGTGCGCAGAAAGTTTCCGCGATGCGCAAACTTGAAGTGAACAGCGATCAGGAATTGTTGGCCTATTGCCTGGCGAGTCATATCTTTAATTAACTAGCGCGCGTCATTGCCCCACCATTAAGATTCGTCTGATGGGCCAGAGAAACCACCTGACTTATTGTGAGCGTGCATTAAGTTGCAGCACTTACTCACTCTCATGTGGACATCAATATGAATAAATTTTCCCTGGCCGCCCTGACCCTCTCGCTCCTGACCGCTTCGGCCGGTGCACTGGCCGTCGAGGCCACCGGGCCAGTCACCGGTGGCAGCGGCAAGATTTCCTTCACCGGCGTAATCAACAATGACGCCTGCTCGGTCGATGGCGCCAACGCCGACCGCGTGATCGCCGTGGACATGGGCAGCGTCGCGATCAAAGACATGGGCACCGCCGAAAACCCGACAGCTGGCCGCGTGACCGGCAAGGACTTCAACCTCAACGTCAACTGCAACCTCGGCACCAAGGTGGCGATGATCTTCGATGCCAACAGCGGCGGCTCGGGCCTGGTGACCGGCAAGAAAGTCCTGGCGCTGACCAAAGGCACCGGCACTGCCGCCAACGTTGGCATTGCCCTGCTCGACCCTAATGGCAACCTGATCGACCTGAGCTCGGCTGCCACTGCCAAGATCCAGAGCGACGTACACGGCACTGGCGCCGAGGGCGGCGACGCCACCCTGAGCTTCTCTGCGGCGTACGTCACCACGGGCGCCGCCGGCACTGCCACCGCCGGTCGCGGTGACGCCACCCTGCCGTTCATCCTGCAGTACGAGTAATCACTTCGCCGCTGCTCCCTGCGCGAGGCTGACCAGCCTCGCCACTTCTTCGCCCCGCAAGGTACCCAACCATGTTGCGTCGTTCTCTGTATCCCGTTCTCGGGTTGCTGGGCATGCTCGTCGCCGCCCAGGCAACTGCCAGCATCTCCCTGAGCGCTACGCGCGTCGTGTTCGACGGTGCGCACAAAGAAGCCAATGTCATCGTGCGCAATGGCAACCAGGAAGTCCTGGTGCAATCCTGGGTAGATGCCGGCGACCGTGCACAGGCACCGTTCGCCATTACTCCACCGTTGGCCAGAGTATTGCCCAAGCAGGAACAACTGCTGCGTATTCTCTATGAAGGCCAAGGCCTGCCGACCGATCGCGAGTCGGTGGTCTGGCTCAATGTCCAGGAAATTCCGCAAGCCAGTACCCAGGCCAATACCTTGCAGTTGGCGGTGCGCCAACGTATCAAGATTTTCTTCCGCCCGGCCAACTTGCCCGGCAATGCCCTGCTGGCCCCCGAACAACTGGTCTGGCAATGGACCCAGCGCGCCGGGAAGCCACAACTGACCGTGAACAACCCCAGCCTGTATCATGTGTCGATGGCCGATATCGAACTTAAAAGCGGGAAACAAACCGTGCTCAGCGCCGATTCGACCATGATCGCCCCTGGCGAACAAAAGACATTCACCTCGGTATTTTCCCAGGTGGACGGCCCGTTGACGCTGACGTTCAAGAGCATCAACGACTATGGCGCCCAACATGGATATTCCTTGCGTTTGAACACTGCCCAGCCGGGTAGCGCCAAGCCTGCCGAACCCGCCATCACCTTGTGAAATCGTAGCCCCCACCTCGTGCCCTGGTCGCGTGCGGCCTCCCCGTGCCCAGCCCGTGCCGGGATATGAAATAGGTTTCTGGTATGTCTCTGTCCATCGCCCCCCACCCCGTCGAGGGAGCCGATGCAGGCGCGCACGCGTTCAGTGGCGGCACGCTTCGTCCGGCCTGGAAGCTCAACGCCCTGTCATTGGTCATCTGCACCGCGCTGCCCAGCCTTGCATCGGCGCAGGACGCCGCCCACCTGCAGGGCTTCAACACCACCTTTCTGCAGGGCGCGCAATCGGCGGTCGACCTGCAAATGCTGCTGTCGGCCAACAGCGTGCTGCCGGGCAACTACCGGGTAGACCTGTACAGCAACGAAGTGCTGGTAGGCCGGCGTGACATCGAATTCAACCGTCACCCACAGACTGGGCGGGTGGAACCCTGCCTGACCCTGGAACTGCTCGAGCAGCTGGGTATCGACATGGACAAGCTCAAGGCACAGGGGCGCCTGGATACCGCCTCGGCCTGCCACGACCTGGCCACACTGATCGACCAGGCCAGCCTGAGCTACGACTCGGGTCACCTGCGCCTGTCCGCCAGCATCCCGCAGGTTGCCATGAAACGCGGCCTGCGCGGCTACGTCGACCCGCAACTGTGGGACGCAGGGGTGTCTGCGGCGTTCGTGAACTATCAGTTCAACACCAGCCGCAGCGCCGGCGATGCCGAGACCCGCATCGCCAACAACCTGAGCCTGCGCAACGGCATCAACCTGGGCAGCTGGCGCTTGCGCAACGAGTCGAACTTCAGCAGCGGCACCGGGCAGCCGGACACCTTCAAGAGCAACCGCAGCTATGTGCAGCACGACGTGACCGCGCTCAAAGGCCAGTTCAGCGCCGGTGACATTTTCAGCGACACCGACCTGTTCGACAGCGTGCGCTACCGGGGCCTGAAGCTGGCTTCGGACGAAGGCATGCGCGCCGACAGCGAGCGCGGCTACGCACCTGTGGTGCGTGGCGTGGCGCAGACCAGCGCCAGGGTCGAGATTCGCCAGAACAACTACGTGCTCTACACCGCCAACGTACCGCCCGGCCCGTTCGAGATCAGCGACATCTACCCCAGTGGCTCCAATGGCGACCTGGAAGTCACCATCATCGAGGCCGACGGCCGTCGGCGGGTCACCGTGCAGGCCTTCTCCAGTCTGCCGCTCATGGTCCGTGGCGGTCAGGTCAAGTACAGCCTGTCCGCTGGACGCTACAACAGCAACACGGAGGGCCTGGCCACGCCGCAGATGCTCAGTACGACGCTGGCTTACGGCCTGACCAACACCGTGACGGGCGTCGTTGGCCTGCAAGCCACCCAAGACTATAAGGCAATGGCCGTGGGCAGCGGCCTGAACACACTGCTGGGCGCCTTTTCGCTCGATGTCACCCACTCCTCGAGCAAGGCCCAGGGCCAGACCACCCAGGGCAACAGCTTGCGGGCGCTTTACGCCAAGACGTTCACCGGCACCGACACCAACTTTACCCTCGCGGCCTACCGCTACTCCACCGAGGGCTTCCGTACCCTCACCCAGCATGTCGAGGACCTGAGCGCCAACGCGATCAAGCGCAGTGGCAACTCCAAGACCCGCACCGACCTGACCATCAACCAGAGCCTGGGCCGCAACCGCGCGTTCGGCAGCCTGTACCTGACGGCCACCGACCAGCGCTACTGGAACCGCGGCGGTTCGCAGAGCCTGACCGCCGGATACAGCAACAACTGGGGCGAGATCTCCTACAACCTGGACGTCAGCCGCACCAAGGAGCTGGGGAACTCAGGCCCTTCGGGGCAAGATACCCAGCTCAACCTGTCGGTATCGTTCCCACTCGGCAGCCGCGCCCGCGCACCGCGGGCGTTCGTCACCACCAGCACACAGAAGGGCAACGACACCACCCAGGCCGGCATCAACGGCTACCTGTCGGAGACCAGCGACACCTTCTACTCGATCCAGGGCGGCCACAGCCGCACCAGCGGCAGCTCGGCATCGGCCAACCTGAACACTCGCACTTCGGTCGCCGACATCAGCCTGGGCTATAGCCAAGGGCGCGGCTACGACTCGCAGAACCTGAACATTGCCGGCGCCGTGGTTGCCCACCAGGGCGGCATCAACCTCGGCCAGTCGCTCAGTGAGACCTTCGCCCTGGCCGAAGTGCCGGGTGTGAAGGGCGCAAAGATCAGCAGCTATAGCGGTGTAGAGACCGGGCGCAATGGCTATGCGGTGATCCCCAGCGCCCAGCCCTATCGCGTCAACTGGATCAGCCTGGACACCAGTGACCTGGGGGGCGACATCGAAATCGACAATGCCACCCAGCAGTTGGTGCCTCGCCGCGGTGCCGTGGTGCTTGCCCGCTATACCGGCAAGAGCGGGCGTCGGGTGCAGTTCGAGCTGTTCGACGAGCGCGGTCAACTGATACCGTTCGGGGCCTCGGTCGAGGACGCTGCGGGCCAGCAACTGGCAATTTCCGACCCGAGCGGCAAGGCATTGTTACTCCTGGAACAGGACCAGGGCAGCCTGACCATCAAGTGGGGTGAGCGCCAGTGTTCGGCACCTTACAACCTTCCGGAACGGGACAAGGCAGTTAACTATGAACGTCAGCGCCTGGCTTGCCGGCCGTGACACCCGCTCTTGTCTGCAGAGAATGCTCATAAGCGCCCGGTAGCTTTGGTATGATCAAACGCGACTCTGCAAGAAGGCAGCGCAACAAGGATTCCGATGCTGATGAAAAAGGCCGCACCATGTCCTTGATTTCCCGCATGGCCACTCCACTTTTAGCGAATACCCACGCTTGATGCGAAAACTCCTGGCAAGCGCCTTGGCGCTGGTGATGATCGCCGCCCTCTGCGGCTACGGTTTCTGGACCCAACAGCGCCCGGAAGGCCACTACCTGTCCGACCTGCGCATTGAACTGGCGCTTAACCATGGCGTCCCGGGCGAGCACGGCAACCTGCTCGGTGTCGAACCACTGCTGTACCCGGGCGACTATCAGAACTTGCAACGCCTGCACCGCAAGCTCGCAGCCTATCTGGAGCAAGCCCGCGCCCAAGGCCTGGTGAACACGCGCACGGTGGTGGTGCTGCCGGAACACATCGGTACCTGGCTGTGGGCGCGCGGAGAGAAGAACGAGCTGTATCAAGTCACCCAGAGCCACGAAGCCCAACAATGGCTGGAACTGAGCAACCCGCTGCGCTATGGCCTCGCGGTTCTTGGCGCTGACGGCGACGACTGGCGCGCCGATGCGCACTTGCGCATGAAGGCCGAGCAGATGGCCGCAGACTACCAGCAGCTGTTCGGCGGCCTGGCCAAGGAATTTGGCGTCACCTTGGTGGCCGGTTCGATCGTGCTGCCCGAACCTTATGTGAAACAAGGCGTACTGCATACCGGCCGTGGCCCGCTGTTCAACAGCAGTGTGGTGTTTGCCGGTGACGGCTCGCTACTGGGGCAGCCCCAGCGCCAGCAATATCCCGACAGTGAAATGCGCCGCTACGTCCACGACGGCCGCCAGCACCCGCTGCAGGTCGTGCAGACCCCGGCCGGGCGCCTGGGGATACTGGTGGGCAGTGACAGCTGGTACCCGGAAAACCACCAGCAACTGACCGAACAAGCCGTACAACTGATCGCCAACCCAGCGTTTCTCAGTGGCAAGGGCAGCTGGCAAGCACCCTGGCGGGGAAATCGCCACCAGGATGCCAGCGCCGGGCTGGCCTTGCAGCGCGGCGAAGTCAGCGAACAGGCGGCTTGGCAACGCCTGACCGAAGTGGCCGGAACCGACATCAGCAGTATGAGCGTGTTCATGCGCGGGCAGTTCTGGGAACAGGGCAGCGATGGCCAGGGCTTTGCCCGCCAGTCGGGAGCGTTGCTTGCCGCCCCTCCCAGCCCAGGTGCCCGCCTGCTGAATGTGTGGCTGTAAGCCCATGGCCCGCCCCCGCGTGCGCCTGGGCGAACTGTCGGTGGGTTTTGTCCAGCCTTTGAGCGAAGCCCTGCGCGAGCTGGGCCACGACCCTGAACCATTGCTGCGCCGCTACGGCCTGGACGCGACACGCCTGAGCGAAGCCGGCGCACGCCTGTCCATACCCCGCTACATGCACCTGGGCCACGCGGCAATCGAAATGAGCGGCGAGGCTGCTCTAGGCCTGCGTATGGGGCGCCTGAGCCGTCTGGCGCATGCTGGCCTGGCCGGGGTCACCGCGGCCCAGGCCCCCACCTTGGGTGAGGCGGCGCGCACCCTGCTGCGCTTCGAGCCGCTTTACGCGGCCAACTACCGTGGGCATTCCCGCTTTGTGGAAGATGCCCAGGGCGCCTGGCTGCGCTTCTACTCCATCAGCCCGTATAACGACTACAACCGCTTTGTGGTCGACTCACTGCTGGCCGGCTGGCTGGCCCAGTTGACCGACCTTGCCGGCACCCCAGTGCAGGCCGAACGCCTGGACATCGAGTTTGCCGCGCCCTCCTATGCCGCGCGCTATCAACCGCTCTGCAGCACGCCTGTGCAGTTCGCTGCCGACGGCAATCAGCTACGTCTGACCCGCGCCACCTTGCAACTGGCCAACCCAGCGCATTGCCCAAGTACCTGGCAGCACCTGTTGCAGTTGTGCGAAGCAGAGCTGCTGCAGCGCACGCGGGTGCGTAGCCTGGGTGAGCGCATTACTCACCTGCTGGGCCCGCTGCTCAATGGCGGCCGTGAACCTGACCTGGAAGAAGTGGCGTTGCACTTGCAACTGCCAACCTGGACCTTGCGCCGCAAGCTCGCCGAGGAAGGCACGCGCTTTCGCGACCTGCTCAACGAAACCCGGCGCGACCTGGCCGAGACCTACATCCGTGACACGGCGCTGGCCTTTGGCGAGATTGCCTATCTGTTGGGGTTTGCTTCGGCCGAGGCCTTCCAGCGCGCATTCAAGCGCTGGACGGGCCTCACGCCGGGGGAGTTCCGCCGCAGCCAGCGGCAGCCGGGCTAGAGTTCGGTGGCGTCGTCGGCCGGTTCCGGGGTGTCCAGTTCGTAAGCCTGGGTTTCGAGTAGTTCTTCCTGGTATTCATCCATTGCCCTGCGTCCTCTTTGCTCATTTTGCCTTTGTAGGTATCGCCTTCAGCCTAAGCAGGTGGGATGAAGGGATGATGACAAGCTTATGAGTGGTAAACGTAGCAGGTGTTCAGGAAGTTATCGCGGGGCGTCTGTAACAGGGGATGTTTACAGCCTGAACCGTCCCTTTCGCGGGCTGCCGGCAAAAAGGCCGGTTCAGGCGACCCATCAAAGGGAGGGGGCGGCGGCTTCGACCGGCTGGGCATCCTGCTGCACCTGAATGGGTGCAGCTTCCGCCGGCGGGGCCACAGGCTGCGAACCCTGGCTGTCATCCACCACCGGCGCCGCTGCCGCCTCGCTGGCCGGGGCTACCCCCGCAGGTGCAGGCGTCGCCTCAACCAACGGTGCAGCTGCCGGGGCCGGCGCCACCGGGTTTGCCGCCGCTTGCTCCGGAAGCCCAAGGTCAGCCGCCGGTTTTTCAATCTTCGGCGCTGGCTCTTCGACCTTGGCCTTGCTCACTTTTTTCGGCTTGGGCAGGTAGCTCTCCACCAAGGCGAAATAGCGGTCATAGAACTGCGCCGCGGTCACCGTCTCACTGGCCACCTTGACCATCGAGTCGTCACTGGAGCCGATCGGCATCGACACAGAACCCAGCACCCCCACGCCCAGGCTGGCGGAGGTGTTGGACTTTTTCAGCGCATAGCGGTCCTGGAGGGCGTTGGCGAACATGGTCGAGCGCTGATCGTCGCTCACGTCCGGCGCACAGGTGACATTGAAGCTGATCTGCAGGTGGTTCTCGCTGTTTTGCTGAAAGCTCTTGTTACCCACCACCTGGTTGGCGCCACTGCTGGTGATGATGTATCCCTGGCTAAGCAAAGCACGCCGGGCGGCCTCGCAAGAGCCGGCATCGCTCACCGGAAAGCTGCGCGAGAAGGTGCCCGAGTCATCGAAGTTCTCGTGCTCGTAGACGGCCGCTTTTTTCGAGGAACAACCGGTCACGCCCGCCAGCACCAGGGCCAGCCCGAGCGCACCAAAGACGGAAGATCTGGTCATTGCGAATTCCGGGTATGTCGGGAAAGTGCCTATTGTGCAACACAGCAGGCAGGCACAGGAACCGCTGGTCGGTGAAGAATCTGTCAGGCGGGTGTAAATCTGGGTAAAGGCAGGCACTTGCCAGGCGCACCAACGAAAAAAGCGACCCGAAGGTCGCTTTAACGTAGCTTCAAGGCGTTCATGGGGCCTTGAAGCGAATATGGCGCAGCGGACGGGACTCGAACCCGCGACCCCCGGCGTGACAGGCCGGTATTCTAACCGACTGAACTACCGCTGCGTATCATTCAGGCTTGCGCCCGATTGAAACCTGGGTCTACCCTTCCGGCGCGATGGCCTCAGGGCAGGCACAAAAAAAGCGATAACACGATCGCTTCTCTTGTGTTTGCTTCAAGGTGTTCTAGGGACCTTAAAGCGAAGATGGCGCAGCGGACGGGACTCGAACCCGCGACCCCCGGCGTGACAGGCCGGTATTCTAACCGACTGAACTACCGCTGCGTATCGTTCAGGCTTGCGCCCGATTGAAACTGGGATCAGCCCAAGGCGTGTGCCTTGTGGCTTCAGACCGGTGCCAGGCACCCATCTGTTACTAAAAAATGGCGCAGCGGACGGGACTCGAACCCGCGACCCCCGGCGTGACAGGCCGGTATTCTAACCGACTGAACTACCGCTGCGCAGTGCGTTCCTCTCTGGCTATCGGCTTCTTGCGAATCCGATGCTCCAGGAACATCTCAGGAAGTGGTGGGTGATGACGGGATCGAACCGCCGACCCTCTGCTTGTAAGGCAGATGCTCTCCCGGCTGAGCTAATCACCCTCGCGATGTTGCTTGTTGCGTTTGCTTCGCTGAGGCCGCGAAATTTACGCAGGTGGCGAAGCTAAGTCAATAGCCCCATTGAATTTTTTTCAAAAAGGCAACGTGAGGTTATTGCCTGTGCCGGCCTCTTCGCGGGTAAACCCGCTCCTACAGTCGGACATTAACCGTTGTAGGAGCGGGTTTACCCGCGAAGAGGCAGGCGCAGTTTAAAAAAGGTGCTCAGGTATAGATCATCTTCCGGGTCATGCCGCCATCGACCACAAACTCCTGGCCGGTGACAAATGCCGCCTGGCGTGACAGCAACCAGGCAACCATGGCCGCTACATCTTCCACAGTCCCTACCCTGCCCGCTGGGTGCTGGGCATGGTCAGCTTCGCTTAACGGCTCGGCACGGCGCTGCGACGGATCACGGGCATCGATCCAGCCCGGGCTCACCGCATTGACGCGAATCTCCGGGCCCAGGCTCATGGCCAGGGCATGGGTCAAAGCCACCAGGCCGCCCTTGCTTGCCGCGTAAGCCTCGGTGTCGGGTTCGGACTGCCGAGCACGGGTAGAGGTCAGGTTGACGATCGCCCCATTGTGCGCACGCAGGTACGGCGCACAATGCTTGGCCAGCAGCATGGGCCCGCTGAGGTTGACCGCCAGCACCCGGTTCCATTGGGTCAGGCTCAGGCTTTCCAGCGTCTGGTTGTGCGGGTTGGCAATGGCCGCATTGCACACCAGCGCGTCCAGCCGGCCGAACTGCCCGAGCACTTCGGACACGCCGGCACTGACCTGGGCCTCGTCGGCAACGTCCATGGTGATGAACCAGGCGTTGTCGCCCAACGCCTTGGCCACTTTGGTACCACGCTGGCGGTCCAGATCACTCAGCACCACTTGCCAGCCTTCGCAGATCAGCCATGCGGCAATGCCAAGACCGATGCCGCGGGCGGCGCCCGTGACCAAGGCTACCCGGCCATTGTGGCCCGGGGTGCTGCCGCTGATTTCGATCACAATGCCGCCAGCCCGCGCGCCAGGTCAGCCTGCAGGTCGGCAACGTCTTCCAGGCCCACGGCAACGCGGATCAGGCTGTCGCGGATACCCGCCGCTTCACGCTCCTGCGGCGACAGGCGACCGTGTGAGGTGGTCGCCGGATGAGCGATGGTGGTTTTGCTGTCACCCAGGTTGGTAGTGATGGAAATCACACGGGTAGCGTCGATGAAACGCCACGCGCCCTCTTTGCCACCCTTGACCTCGAAGCTGACCACTGCACCAAAACCGCTCATCTGGCGCTTGGCCAGTTCGTGCTGCGGGTGGCTGGGCAAGCCGGCGTAATGCACCTTTTCCACGCCGTCCTGCTGCTCCAGCCATTCGGCCAGGGCCTGAGCGCTCTCGCAGTGTGCACGCATACGCAGGCGCAGCGTTTCCAGGCCCTTGGTGAAGATCCAGGCGTTGAACGGGCTGAGGGTTGGACCTGCGGTTCGCAGGAAACCCACCACTTCTTTCATTTGCTCGGCACGGCCGGCAACCACACCGCCCATGCAGCGGCCCTGGCCATCGATGAACTTGGTGGCCGAGTGGAACACAATGTCGGCACCCAGCTTCAGCGGCTGCTGCAACGCCGGGGTACTGAAACAGTTGTCCACCACCAGCATGGCACCCTGAGCATGGGCGATTTCGCTGAGCGCAGTGATATCGACCAACTCGGCCAGCGGGTTGGAGGGCGATTCGACGATCAGCAGCTTGGTGTTGGCCTTGATGGCCTTTTCCCAGCCGGTGAGGTCGACCAGTGGCACGTAGTCCACCTGTAGGCCAAAGCGCTTGAAGTACTTCTCGAACAGGCTGATGGTGGAGCCGAATACGCTCTGCGACACCAGCACATGGTCACCGGCACTGCACAGCGACATGACCACGGCCAGGATCGCCGCCATGCCGGTGGACGTACCCACGGCCTGTTCGGCACCTTCCATGGCCGCCAGGCGCTCCTCGAAGGCACGCACCGATGGGTTGGTGTAGCGCGAATAGACGTTGCCCGGCGTTTCACCGGCAAAGCGCGCAGCAGCATCGGCTGCCGTGCGGAACACATAGCTGGAGGTCAGGAACAGCGCTTCGCTGTGCTCGCCTTCCGGGGTACGGTTTTGACCAGCGCGAACCGCCAGGGTGTCGAAACCGACACCCTCGAGGTCACTGTCCAGTCGCCCGGCATCCCATTGATCCGTCATGCCGTCGCTCCCAAAATCAGTTGTTGTAAAGGTCGATGATCGCGCTGACGGCCTGGTTCTTGACCTTGGCCAGGTCATTACGGGCCTGCTCGATGCGGTCGAGGTAGGCTTCGTCGATATCGCCAGTGACGTATTCGCCGTTGAACACCGCGCAATCGAACTGCTCGATCTTGATCTTGCCGCCGCCGACCGAATCGATCAGGTCTGGCAGGTCCTGATAGACCAGCCAATCGGCGCCAATCAACTCACCCACCTGCTCGGTGGTGCGGTTGTGGGCGATCAGTTCGTGAACACTCGGCATGTCGATGCCGTAGACGTTGGGGTAGCGTACTGCAGGAGCCGCGGAGCAGAAGTAGACATTCTTGGCGCCGGCTTCGCGGGCCATCTGGATGATCTGCTTGCACGTGGTGCCGCGCACGATCGAGTCGTCCACCAGCATCACATTCTTGCCGCGGAACTCCAGCTCGATGGCGTTGAGCTTCTGACGCACCGACTTCTTGCGCGCGGCCTGGCCGGGCATGATGAAGGTACGGCCGATGTAACGGTTCTTGACGAAACCTTCGCGGAACTTGACGCCCAGCCGGTTGGCCAGTTCCAGCGCGGCAGTGCGACTGGTATCCGGGATCGGGATGACCACGTCGATATCATGATCGGGGCGCTCGCGCATGATCTTGTCGGCCAGCTTTTCACCCATGCGCAGACGCGCCTTGTACACCGAGACCCCATCGATGATCGAGTCCGGGCGCGCCAGGTAGACGTGCTCGAAGATGCACGGCTGCAACTTTGGCGATTCGGCGCACTGCTTGGTGAACAACTGGCCTTCTTCGGTGATGTACACCGCTTCGCCCGGTGCCAGGTCGCGGATCAGGGTGAAGCCGAGCACGTCCAGGGCGACGCTTTCCGAGGCGATCATGTATTCCACGCCCTCGTCAGTGTGACGCTGACCGAACACCACCGGGCGAATGCCATGGGGGTCGCGGAAACCGACGATGCCGTAGCCGGTGATCATGGCCACCACGGCGTAACCGCCAACGCAGCGGCTGTGCACATGGGAGACCGCAGCGAACACGTCTTCTTCGGTCGGCTGCAGCTTGCCGCGCACCGCCAGCTCATGGGCGAACACGTTCAGCAGCACTTCCGAGTCGGAGTTGGTGTTGACGTGGCGCAGGTCGGACTCGTAGATCTCCTTGGCCAACTGCTCGACGTTGGTCAGGTTGCCGTTGTGAGCCAGAGTGATGCCGTAAGGCGAGTTGACGTAGAACGGCTGGGCCTCGGCCGAGGTCGAGCTGCCCGCAGTCGGGTAGCGCACGTGGCCGATGCCGATGTTGCCTACCAGGCGCTGCATGTGGCGCTGCTGGAACACGTCGCGCACCAGGCCATTATCCTTGCGCAGGAACAACCGGCCGTCATGGCTGGTCACGATACCGGCAGCGTCCTGGCCGCGGTGCTGGAGGACCGTAAGCGCGTCATACAGCGCCTGATTGACGTTCGACTTACCGACGATACCGACGATGCCACACATGCGACGCAACCCCTACTTTGATGAAACTTGAGTGAATAGCGCTCAGGGCTTGGACGGCCCGAGCAACTGTTCCTTGAACGGAAGATCAGCCGGAGTGCTGATCAGCCCACTGGGCGTCCATTGGCCGGTGAAACCCAGAATCAGGTTTTTCGACCAGTCGGCGACCAAGAGAAATTGTGGTATCAGGCGTGATTCCTGCCACCAGGTGTCTTGTTGAACCGGCCCCAGGCTGATCAGGCCTATGGCCACCACTACCAGCAAGGCCCCGCGCGCGGCACCGAAGGCCATGCCCAGGAAACGATCGGTGCCGGACAACCCGGTCACGCGGATCAGCTCACCGACAAGGAAGTTGACCATGGCCCCCACCAGCAAGGTGGCGACGAAAAGAATGGCGCAGCCAGCGATGACGCGCATCGATGGCGTCTGGATATAGCTCTCAAGATACACCGAGAGCGAACCGCCGAACATCCAGGCAACCGCACCGGCAATGATCCAGATGAGCAAGGACAAGGCCTCCTTGACGAAGCCGCGCTTGAGACTGATCAGTGTGGAGACGGCGATGATCGCAATGATCGCCCAATCAACCAAGGTAAATGCCACGGTGCTGCCTGCAGACGTTTGAGGCGGCGCATTTTACCAGAGCGGCGGGCCGGGAGTAAGCGGAATGTCAGCTGGATTGGTGTTGGGCCATTGGCAGGCAAACCCGCCCCCAACTGGTTCTGGCTGAGCCTTGCAGCGGCGCAGTACCTGCAGGAACGGGCTCACCCGCGAATGGGCGGCATGGCCGCCCCGGGGAATCAGCTGCGCTCAGGCTGGAAGCGCACCACAAAGCCTTTGAGGCTGTTCTGACGGTTTATGGCGTCACGCACGCGCTCGGCTTCGGCGCGCTCGATCAACGGCCCCACGTACACGCGGTTCATGCCACCCGCCGTACGGATATAGGCGTTGTAACCCTGGCTACGCAGGGCTTGCTGCAGCTTTTCGGCACCGGCGCGGTTGGACAGGCTGGCCAGCTGGATCGACCAACTGACGGGCAGGCCATTGGCGTCGATCTTCGATGGCGCGGCAGGCGCTGGTGTTGCAGCGGCCTTGGCCTCCACCTTGGGCGCGGGCGCCTGCGGCTTGGGCGGCTGAACCTGCGCCTGGGTCTGCGGCGATGGGGTGATTGGCTGGCTGGGCGTACTCGCCGGCGCAGTGGCCTCGTCGATCACCACCGGCGCCGGCTGCGCCTCCTGCGCAATAACCTGTGGCTCCGGCACGGCAACCGGCTCCACCTTCACTTCCGGTAGGCTGGGCATGGCCGGTGCCTGCGGGGCTTCGACGTGCACCTGGCGCATCTCGTCCTCGCGGGTAAACAGCATCGGCAGGAAGATAACCGCCAGCGCCACCAGCACCAGCGCACCCACCATGCGCTGTTTCATCCCTTTATCCAGCACAGCCATCTATTCCACCCTCCTGGGCGTGCCGCTCCAGCCATTCCAGCGCCTGGGCGACACAGAAAAACGAACCGAACAGCAGGATCTGATCATCCGCCGTCGCCTGCGCACATTGCCCTTCAAGGGCGGCGTCGACGCTGGCATAAGACTTCACCGTGGCACCGAGGTTCGCCAAGGACGAGGCCAGTTCTGCGGCCGGGCGACTGCGCGGGGTATCCAGCGGCGCCACCGCCCAGTCGTCGATGAGGCCCTGCAGCGGCGCGATAACGCCCTCCAGATCCTTGTCGGCGAGCAGGCCAAACACCGCGAGGCGGCGCCCCTTGAGCGGCCGGGCCGCCAGCCGCCTGGCCAGATACTGCGCCGCATGCGGGTTGTGCCCGACATCCAGCAGCAACGCTACCGATTTGCCCTGCCAGTTCACATTACGGAGGTCGAGACGCCCAGTGATACGGGTATCCAGCAGCGCCCGGCGAACTTGCTCCGCGTCCCACGGCAGCCCCATCAGCAGGTAAGCCTGCAAGGCCAGCGTGGCGTTTTCCATGGGCAAGTCAAGCAAAGGCAGGTCACGCAGCTCGACCTGCGCGCCATCGGCGGCAGTACCACGCCAGCTCCAGCAGCCATCGGCGCTGGCCAGGTCGAATTCCCGACCGCGCAGGAACAGTGGCGCGGCCAGTTCGGCGGCCTTGTCCAGCAATGGCCCTGGCGGATCCAGATCACCGCACAGGGCCGGTTTGCCCGGGCGGAAGATGCCAGCCTTCTCGAAGGCCACCAGCTCGCGGGTATCACCCAGGTAATCAACATGGTCGACACCGATGCTGGTCACCAGGGCGAAGTCAGCATCCACCACGTTGACGGTATCCAGGCGGCCACCCAGGCCCACCTCCAGCACCACCGCATCGAGCTGCGACTGGTAGAACAACCAGAACGCGGCCAACGTCCCCATCTCGAAGTAGGTCAGGGAAATATCGCCCCGCGCCGCCTCGACGGCGGCGAAGGCTTCGCACAGGTGCTCATCGCTGGCCTCTTGGCCATCGATCACCACCCGCTCGTTGTAACGTAGCAGGTGCGGCGAACTGTACACACCGACCTTGAGCCCCTGGGCACGCAGCAACGACGCCACAAAGGCGCAGGTCGAACCCTTGCCGTTGGTGCCGGTTACTGTCACCACGCGCGGCGCAAGCTTGCCCAGCGCCAAGCGGGCAAGCACCTTCTGCGACCGCTCCAGGCCCATGTCGATGGCCGAGGGGTGCAACTGCTCGAGGTAGGCGAGCCATTCGCCCAGGGATCGTTGTCTCATCACGCGACGGCAGCCGCCTCACGCGCTTCTTCCGGCGTTTGCTGACCGGTCATCTGCGCCAGCAGGCGGGCCAGACGCGGACGCAATTCGCCACGGGAGATGATCAGGTCGATGGCACCGTGCTCCAGCAGGAACTCGCTGCGCTGGAAGCCTTCAGGCAGCTTCTCACGTACGGTCTGCTCGATCACGCGTGGGCCGGCGAAACCGATCAGGGCCTTCGGCTCACCGACGATGACATCGCCGAGCATCGCCAGGCTGGCGGAAACACCGCCATACACCGGGTCGGTCAGGACCGAGATGAACGGGATGCCTTCTTCGCGCAGGCGCGCCAGCACGGCAGAGGTCTTGGCCATCTGCATCAGCGAGATCAGCGCTTCCTGCATGCGCGCACCGCCCGAAGCGGAGAAGCAGACCATTGGGCAGCGGTTTTCCAGGGCATAGTTGGCCGCGCGAACGAAGCGCTCGCCGACGATGGCACCCATGGAGCCGCCCATGAACGAGAACTCGAAGGCGCTAACCACGATCGGCATGCCCATCAGGGTGCCGCTCATGGAGATCAGCGCGTCCTTTTCGCCAGTCTGCTTCTGCGCGCCGGTCAGGCGGTCCTTGTACTTCTTGCCATCACGGAACTTCAGGCGGTCGACCGGTTCCAGGTCAGCGCCCAGTTCCGCCCGGCCTTCGGCGTCAAGGAAGATGTCGATGCGCGCACGTGCGCCGATGCGCATGTGGTGATTGCACTTGGGGCAGACATCCAGGGTCTTTTCCAGCTCCGGACGATACAGCACGGCCTCGCAGGACGGGCACTTGTGCCACAGGCCCTCAGGCACCGAGCTCTTTTTCACCTCGGAACGCATGATCGAAGGGATCAGTTTGTCGACTAACCAGTTGCTCATGCTTTCTTTCTCCAGTATTGGCAGGCGGGGGACGGCGTCACCGGCCCTGCCCTGCCCTTGAGCTCAAAATCTTTTATGAAACGATGGTGGACCGGCCGCCGGGGCTTCCAGCGCGCCACTCCACCGCTAATGTGTTTTTTTGCCGCCACAGGTGCTGGCATGCGGCCCGCAGGGCTGCGAAAGCTATGGACGATGGCGCGCAGCCAGCCGTCACATCTGCCATCAAGCCTGTTTCACCGCACGCATGAAGGCCTCGATCTTCGCCGCATCCTTGATGCCCTTGGCCTGTTCGACGCCACCGCTGACATCCACCGCATAAGGCTTTACCTGGGCAATGGCCTGGCCCACGTTATCGGCCGACAGCCCGCCCGCGAGGATGATCGGCTTGCCAAGACGCGCCGGTACCAATGACCAGTCGAACGCCTCGCCGGTTCCCCCTGGCACGCCCGGCACATAGGTGTCGAGCAAAATGCCGCGGGCACCCGCGTAAAGCCGACAGGCCGCCTCCAGGTCATCGCCAGGGCGCACACGCAGGGCCTTGATCCAGGGGCGGTGGTAGCCTTCACAGTCCTGCGGGGTTTCATCGCCGTGAAACTGTAGCAGGTCCAGCGGAACCACTTCGAGGATCTCGTTCAGCTCACAGCGCGAGGCATTGACGAACAGCCCGACCGTGGTCACGAACGGCGGCAGCTCGGCAATGATCGCCCGCGCCTGGCGCACGTCCACCGCCCGCGGGCTCTTGGCATAGAAGACGAAGCCGATGGCATCGGCCCCCGCTTCGGCAGCGGCCAGTGCGTCTTCGATGCGGGTAACCCCGCAGATCTTGCTGCGAACATTGCTCATGGAACAAGAACCCTGATTGTTGCGGCGAAAGGGCGGATGTTAGCAAATGGCTTTTCGCTCGTCAGTCTGCCAACGCCTCGTAACCACTCAAAAAGTGTGGACCGATGTAACGCTTGGGCAACGCAAACGCTTCGGGGTACTCCACCTGCACCAGGTATAGCCCGTATGGGTGGGCCGTTACCCCACCTTCACGGCGGTTGCGCCCTTCCAGCACCTCGCGTGCCCAGGCAACCGGACGCTCGCCGGCGCCGATGGCCATCAGCACACCGGCAATGTTACGCACCATGTGGTGCAGGAAGGCGGTGGCACGCACGTCCAGCACGATCATCTGGCCATGGCGGGTAACACGCAGGTGGTAGATGTGCTTGATCGGTGATTTGGCCTGACACTGGCTGGCACGGAAGGCGCTGAAGTCGTGGGTACCCAGCAGGAACTGCGCCGCCTCGGCCATCCGATCGACGTCCAGCGGACGGTGGTTCCAGGTCACCTCTTCGGCCAGGTGCGCTGGGCGAATCGGGTCGTTGTAGATGACGTAGCGGTAGCGCCGGGCGCAGGCCTTGAAGCGGGCATGAAAGTCGGCCGGCATTGGCCGCGACCAGACCACACTGATGTCGTGCGGCAGGTTGAAGTTGGTACCCATGGTCCAGGCGCGCTCGTCACGCACGGCACGGGTATCGAAGTGCACGACCTGCCCGCAGCCGTGAACGCCGGCGTCGGTACGCCCGGCGCAGACCACCGAAATCGGCTCGTTGGCGACCTTGGACAGCGCTTGCTCCAGGGCTTGCTGGACACTCGGCACGCCGCTGGCCTGACGTTGCCAGCCGCGGTAGCGCGCGCCTTTGTATTCCACGCCCAGGGCGATGCGGGAGTAGCCTTCGGCCGCAGATTCGGCGGTAGCGGTGTCGATGATGTCCAAGAGCATGAAACCTGTGGGGTGTACGGAATGGCGGGGATTATAACGACAACGGCAGCCTCGTAGGGCTGCCGGTGGTTGCGCACTGCATGTGCGGGCCTCTTCGCGGGCGCGGTCAGCCCGCCAAGAGGCCTGACCTGCTTGCATCAGACCAGCCGGGAGAGCATGTCCTCGGCTTCCTGACGCTGGCTGTCGTCGCCATCCTTGACCACTTCGTCGAGGATGTCACGCGCGCCCTGGCTGTCACCCATGTCGATATAGGCACGGGCCAGGTCGAGCTTGGTGGCGACTTCGTCACTGCCGGAGAAGAAGTCGAAGTCCAGGTCATCCAGAGGCTCGGGCTCTGGCTGCGCCACCGCGTCTTCGCTGGTGAAGTGCGGCTCCAGCGATGGCGTTTCGAGGCTCTGCGACAGCTTGTCCAACTCGGCGTTGACGTCATTGAGCTCCGAGGCAAAGCTCTTGGCGGCCGGCGAATCGTCTTCCAGCGACAGGGACAAGTCGAAGTCCGATGGCAGGTCGAACTCGGAGACCGGGTCAAACTCCGGCTCGCTGTCGAAGGCAGCCAGTTCGGACGCGACATCCAGCGGATCTTGCTCCAGCGTCTCCGGGGCAGCCGGGGCAACCGGCTCGCTGACGTCGAGGTCGAAATCAGACAGGTCCACGGCAGGCTGAGGCTCGGCCTGAGCCAGCATGGCCTCGAAATCAGCGTCGGCGTCGGCTTGCAGCTCGGCATCCACGGCAAAGGGCTGTTCTTCTGGCTGAGCTTCTTCCTGTACGGGCTCATCCAGCACAGGTTCAGCGATTACCAGCTCGTCGGGTACGCCCCCCTGTGCGATCGACTCTTCCAGCACGGACGCGGCCAGCGGGTCTTGATCGGCCAGGTCTTCACCCAGGCTCAGGTCGAAGGCGCTGTCCAGATCCTGCTCGGCCAGGTCCGTTGCATCGAGCGTTGGCACTTCATCGAAGGCGTCCAGCTCAGCGTCAGGCTCTGCTTGCGCGACAGCCTCTGGCTCAGCCTCCACCTGCGGCTCGAACCCAGACAACTCGTCAGGCACCACATCGGCAACCACCGGCGCTTCGGGCTCATCGTGCAGCAGCTCTTGCACGTACTGCTCATCCATTTCGGCAGCCAGCGCCGCCGCACCCAGGCCGGCAGCAGCCAGGCCGAGCATGGCGGGGTAACGCTCTTTCAGACTGGCGACTTCAGCAACGTTCTGCTCGCTGGCCGGCAACTGACGCTCCTGTTCAGCGAACGCGCTCTGGTCACCCTGACGGGCGTACACGTCCATCAGCTTCAGGCGCAGGTCGTCACGCTCCGGCGCGGCGGCCACGGCGGGCTCCAGCAGCTCGGTAGCACGATTAAGGCGGCCTTCGGCCAGGCATTGGTCAACTTGCGCCAGCAGCGCGGCGTGCGGGTCTGCTTGCGGCTCAGGCTCGGGTTCTGCCTCAGCGACCGGTTCTGCCACTTTTTCCGCAGCGACGGCAGCTGCAGCCGAAGCGGCAACCACAGCCGGCGACAGGGTTACGCCAGGCTCCCGGGCTTCGACGCCGTCGAAGCTCTCGGTATCGCTGTCGAAACCTGCGCCCTGCTCTTCTTCCAGCGCCCGCGCCATGCGCAGGTGCTTCTCGGCTTCTTGCTGGGCTTTGCGCTTGCGCGCCAGCAGCCACAGCAACAGTGCCAGCACCAGAATGCTGGAACCGGCAATCACCCCCAAAAGCCACGGGTTGCCCAGGACCGAATCGAGCGTACCCTTCGGCTGGCTGACGGATGCTGGCTGGGCGTCCGGCACAGGCTTGGGTGCGGTATCGGCAGCAGCAGGTGCCGGATTGACCACGGGCTGCTCCGGAGTAGCGGCAGCCGCTGCCGACGCGTCTGCGCCCTGGCCTTCCAGGCGTGCCAACTGGTTGTTCTTCAGCTCGATCAGGCGCTGCAGCTTGTCCAGCTGGCTCTGCAGGTCGGCCATGCGGCTTTTCAGTTCTTCGTTGTCGCGACGGCTGGTGTCCAGGCTTTCCTGGGCCATGGCCAGCTCGTCATTCAACGCCTTGGCCTGGCCTGCACCGGCCTGCTTGCCCGGGCTGACCAGGCGCAGGTTGTCGCCCTGGGCGATACGCGACGGCGCAGCTTCGGCGGCGCCACGGCGGGTGGCATCCAGCTGGCGGGCACGCGGCCCCAGGCGACGGCCTTCACGCCAGGCCGCATACTGCTCGGCCACCTCGCGGTTCGCTTCGCCCTGGGCGATGCTCTGGATCTGCTGCTGGTCGGGCAGGCGCAGTACCTGGCCAACCTTCAGCTGGTTGATGTTGTTGCCGATGAAGGCGTCCGGGTTCAATGCCTGGATCGCGATCATGGTCTGCTGGATCGACCCTCCCTGGGCGTTACGCGCGGCAATCTGCCACAAGGTGTCGCGACGCTGGGTGGTGTAGTTGCTGGCACCGGTCATGGCCGGTGTGACATTGCCTGCCGCCGGCTTGTCGCCCTGCGCCTTGGCCTGGTCGAGCAGCACACTATAGTCACGCAGCAGACGGCCCTGCGGCCACATCACCTGCACCAGGAACTTGACCACCGGACCTGGCAGCGGCTGACTGGACGTCACGCGCAGCACACTTTTGCCGTTGGGGTTGATTACCGGTGTGAAGGTCAGGTCTTCGAGGTAGGTCGGAAACGCCACCCCGGCCTTGCTGAACTCTTCCGGTGGCGCCAGGCTCGGCGCCACCTCGGCGGCTTTGAGGTCGCGCACGTCGAGCAATTCGATCTCGGCGTCCAGCGGCTGATTCTGTGCCGACTTCAGGGTCAGCTCCCCCAGGCCCAGCGCATTCGCCATGCCAGACGACAGCGCGGATGCTGCAGCCATGGCCAGAACCAGTTTGCGAATTCGAAGCATGACCTCTTCCCTTGTATGAATCGTCCCGAAACCTGCATGCGGAGCAGGACAAAAGTGCTCGCCAGTATCTTTTACGGCATGTGTTTAATCAACAATTGCGCCACTTGCACGGCATTGAGCGCGGCGCCTTTTCGCACGTTGTCAGTGGTTAGCCAGAGGTTGAGTTGCTGGTCTTCATCGACACCGTGACGTACACGTCCAACATAGACCACGTCTTGGCCCACTGCGTCACCTACCGGGGTCGGATAATCATCGTTTTCCACCCGTTCGATGCTGTCGGCTGCCTCCAGGGCCTGATTGACCGCTGCCAGGTCTACCGGGCGACGGCTTTGCACGGCCACACTGAAGCTATCGCCGAAAAACACCGGGACTTGAACACAGCTCACGGAAATCTTCAGGTCAGGCAGGCCCAACAGTACGCGCAGTTCGCTGACCAGGCGGCGCTCCAGCGCGGTATGGCCCTGCTCGTCGGCAGCACCGACCTGGGCCAGCAGGTTGAATGCCACCTGGCGGTCGAAGAAGCGCGGCTCCAGCGGGCGGGCATTGAGCAGTTCGGCGGTTTGCCGGGCCAGCTCGCTGACCGCTTCACGACCTTGCGCCGACACCGCCAACGCGGCCATCACTTGTACCCGCTCGATGTCCAGCAGGCCTTTGAGCGGCGCCAGCGCGACGGCCAGGGCTACTGCGGCCGAGCATGGGCTGACAATGCGCGCTGGCAACGACAGGCTGGCCAGGCGTTCGGCGTTGGCTTCCGGCACCAGGGCCAGGGCGTCGTCCAGGCCGCCGGACAGGTCGATGACCGTGCAGCCCGCCTGCAGCGCCTTGCCGGCAAAGCTGCGGCTGACGGCGGCGCCGGTGGCGAAGAAGGCCAGCTTGACCTGGGCGAAGTCGAAGCTGTCGACTTCGCGCACCTTCAGTTTCTTGCCAGCGAACATCACGCTGCTGCCCGCCGATTCCATGCTGGCCAGCAGGTGCAGGGTGGCAACCGGGAATGCCAGTTCCTCGAGGATCTGCACCAAGGCTTCACCGACGCTGCCGGTGGCGCCGACGACGGCGATATCCAAAGGGTGTGTCATGGAAGGGATCCTTTTGCTGTAAACGGCGGGGGCGGCACTTTACTCGGATTGCAAGGTTTTGTCTGTGCCCACCCGGCGCTGCTGTTGCTGTTGCTCGATTGCGTCTTGCTTCTTGGATGTGCGCACTCACACCGAGTAGGTATTCATTCGCGCAGGTGGCGCATCGTCACCTTTCCGCCCTTCCGGCGGGTTACTTTGGTCGTGGCCAAAGTAACCAAAGCCGTCGGCTCCCATCATTCGGCCCCTACGCTACGCTCCGGGGTTCCCTCGCTCCGGGCTTGCTCCCGGGAGGACCGCGCTGCAGGCCCCATCCTGGGGCCCAGCGCTTGACGGGCATCCATGCCCGTCACCTCCCTCCGCAAGCCCTGCGCTCGGCCTCCTGAAGTCGCAATCTGCGTCGCCTGAACTACCGCGCGCTTAGAAGCAAAAGCCAAAGCAAGAGCAAGAGCAACGGCGTTCTTCCAGGTACACCAGGCCGAGGGCAGCCATGCCGACGTATCCTTATCCAGATGACTGGGCAGAACCTCACCGAATGCATCGGCGGTGCCGGCCAATCACCGAATTCGCTTCTCGCTTTTGATCTTGCTTCTAAGCGCGCGGTAGTCCAGGCGACGCAGATTGCGACTTCAGGAGGCCGAGTGGAGGCATTGCGGAGGGAGATGACGGGCATGGATGCCCGTCAAGCGCTGGGCCCCAGGATGGGGCCTGCAGCGCGTGCTCCCGGGAGCAAGGCCGGAGCGAGGGGACCCCGGAGCGCAGCGTAGGGGCCGGATGATGGGAGCCGACGGTTTTTGGTCCCTTTTTGCCACGACAAAAAGGGACCCGCCGTAAGGGCGGAAAGGTGAGTCGGCGTCGCCATCGCAAACGGACTGTACGCCCGATCAAAACCGGCGCTTAAGCTTTTGAGCTTTTGGGTTGTACGCTTACACATCAAGCAGACATTCATTCACGATGTTGGCGCCTATTCACCTTTCCGCCCTTCCGGCGGGTTACTTTGGTCGTGGCCAAAGTAACCAAAGCCGTCGGCTCCCATCATCCGGCCCCTGCGCTGCGCTCCGGGGTCCCCTCGCTCCGGGCTTGCTCCCGGGAGGACCGCGCTGCAGGCCCCATCCTGGGGCCCAGCGCTTGACGGGCATCCATGCCCGTCACCTCCCTCCGCAAGCCCTGCGCTCGGCCTCCTGAAGTCGCAATCTGCGTCGCCTGAACTACCGCGCACTTAGAAGCAAAAGCAACGGCAACGGCAACGGCAACGGCAACGGCAACGGCAAGAGCAAGGGGTCTGTCAGAGCAGACATTTCGCCATCAAACAGCGGCATGAATTATCCGGCGATTAGGCCCGCGAGCCAAAAGCATACTTTCAGGCATAAAAAAATACCGCACTGTCACCAGTGCGGTATTTTTCAGGTAAAGCCTGAACGATCAACGCTCCAGCAGAATCCGCAACATGCGGCGCAGCGGTTCGGCGGCGCCCCACAACAGCTGGTCACCTACAGTGAACGCGCCCAGGTACTGCGAACCCATGTTCAGCTTGCGCAGGCGACCAACCGGGATGTTCAGGGTGCCGGTGACCTTGGTCGGGGTCAGTTCCTGCATGCTGATTTCACGCTGGTTCGGCACCAGCTTCACCCAAGGGTTGTGCTGGCTGATCATGCCTTCGATGTCGGCGATCGGCACGTCCTTGTTCAGCTTGATGGTCAGCGCCTGGCTGTGGCAACGCATGGCGCCGATGCGCACGCAGATGCCGTCGACCGGGATCGGGCTCTTGAAGCGACCGAGGATCTTGTTGGTTTCGGCCTGGGCCTTCCACTCTTCGCGGCTCTGACCGTTCGGCAGTTCCTTGTCGATCCACGGGATCAGGCTGCCCGCCAGCGGCACGCCGAAGTTCTCGGTCGGGAACGCCTCGCTGCGCATGGTCTCGGCAACCTTGCGGTCGATATCGAGGATGGCGCTGGCCGGATTGGCCAGGTCATCGGCCACTGCCGCGTGGGTAGCGCCCATCTGCTTGATCAGCTCGCGCATGTTCTGCGCACCGGCACCCGAAGCCGCCTGGTAGGTCATGGCGCTCATCCACTCGACCAGACCGGCCTCGAACAGGCCACCCAAGCCCATCAGCATCAGGCTGACAGTGCAGTTGCCACCGATGTAGTTCTTGGTACCGGCGTCCAGCTGCTGGTCGATGACCTTGCGGTTGACCGGGTCAAGGATGATCACCGCGTCATCCTGCATGCGCAGGGACGAAGCGGCGTCGATCCAGTAACCCTGCCAGCCGGCTTCACGCAGCTTGGGGAAGACCTCGTTGGTGTAGTCGCCGCCCTGGCAGGTCAGGATCACGTCGAGGGTCTTGAGTTCTTCAATCGAATAAGCGTCCTTGAGGGGCGCTGTATCCTTGCCCACGTTCGGACCCTGGCCACCAACATTGGAGGTAGTGAAGAACACCGGCTCGATAAGGTCGAAATCCTGCTCCTCCAGCATCCGCTGCATGAGCACGGAACCGACCATACCGCGCCAACCGATCAGACCTACACGTTTCATCGCAACTACACCTTTGCTAAAAGTGGGCCGCCACCGGGAATTTTGGGGGGCGGGCCAGAGAGATTACAGATTCCGCAGCGCTGCGACTACTGCGTCGCCCATTTCCTGCGTACCAACTTTGCGGCAGCCTTCCGAGAAGATGTCGCCGGTACGCAGCCCCTGGTCCAGAACCAGGCTCACGGCCTTCTCGATCGCCTCGGCGGCAGCCGACTGATTGAAGCTGTAACGCAACATCATCGACACCGACAGAATGGTCGCCAGTGGGTTGGCGATACCAAGGCCCGCGATGTCCGGTGCCGAGCCGTGGCAAGGCTCGTACATGCCTTTGTTGTCGGCATCCAGAGACGCCGAAGGCAGCATGCCGATGGAACCGGTCAACATGGAAGCTTCATCCGACAGAATGTCACCGAACATGTTGTCGGTCACCATCACGTCGAACTGTTTGGGTGCACGCACCAGCTGCATGGCAGCGTTGTCGACGTACATGTGGCTCAGTTCCACGTCCGGGTAGTCCTTGGCCACGTCTTCGACCACTTCACGCCACAGCTGGCTGGAGGCCAGAACGTTGGCCTTGTCCACCGAGCACAGCTTCTTGCCGCGCACACGGGCCATGTCGAAACCGACACGGGCAATGCGGCGCACTTCGCTTTCGCTGTACGGCAGGGTGTCGTAGGCCTGGCGTTCGCCACCTTCCAGCTCGCGCTGGCCACGCGGGGCACCAAAGTAGATGCCGCCGGTCAGCTCACGGACGATGAGGATGTCCAGGCCCGACACGATTTCCGGCTTCAGCGACGAAGCATCGGCCAGTTGCGGGTAAAGGATGGCTGGGCGCAGGTTGGCGAACAGGCCCAGTTGCGAACGGATCTTCAGCAGGCCGCGCTCCGGGCGAATGTCTCGCTCGATCTTGTCCCACTTCGGCCCGCCCACAGCCCCCAGCAGCACCGCATCGGCCTTGCGCGCACGCTCCAGGGTTTCGTCGGCCAGCGGCACACCGTGCTTGTCGATGGCGGCACCGCCAATCACGTCGTGCGCCAGGCTTAAGCCGAGCTGGAACTTGTCGTTGGCCAGCTCCAGTACCTTGACTGCCTCGGCCATGATTTCCGGGCCGATACCGTCACCTGGGAGAATCAGAATCTGCTTGCTCATGCTTTCCTCTATCCATTCACGCGGCGTGGCCAAGCGGGCCCCACCGAAAAGTGCTTAACGCTCGGCCCACAACACCAGCACATCGGTGCTGAACGAGCCGTCGGCCTCGATCTGGTAATACTGCCGTACTTCTTCGCCCATGGCTTGCTGCAATTGGCGGATGGCCACGCGCATCGGCTCGGGGGTGCGCATGCGCTCAACCCAGGTGCTCCACTCCAGGCGCAACGGTTGGCGGGTGTGGCTGCGCACGTGCAGGCCGGCTTCGCTGACCTGGCGTTGCCACTCGGCGGCGGAGTAGTCGCGCACATGGCTGGTGTCGCGCAGCACTTCGACCGTTTGCAGGTAAGTGTCGAGCAGCGGGCTGCCCGGCGACATCACGTCGATGAACGCCGCCACACCACCGGGCTTGAGCACCCGGCGCACCTCGCGCAGGGCCAGGCCCAGGTCGCTCCAGTGGTGGGCCGAATAACGGCTGAAGACGAACTCGAACGACGCATCGGCGAACGGCAGGCGTTCGGCAGCGCCGCGTTCGGTCGTGATATTGGCCAGGCCACGCTCGGCGGCGGCGCTGGCGACCACGTCGAGCATGGACTGCGAGAGGTCGTAGGCGACCACTTCGGCAACCAGCGGGGCGACGTGGAAGCTGACATGACCGGCACCGCAGCCCAGGTCCAGCACGCGGGCATGGGCCTGCCCTGCCAGCTCAGCCTGCAGCAGGGCGAATTCACTGCCTTGGGCGTGCACGGCGCTGCTGAGGTAGGCGCTGGCCTGCTCGCCGAACTGGCGTTGGACCACATCGATGTGCTGGGTGCTGGTCATGTCTCGTTCCTTTAGATTTTTGTTGCCTGTGCCGGCCTCTTCGCGGGTAAACCCGCTCCTACAGCGACCGCGTAACTTTCTGTAGGAGCGAAGAGGCCCGCACTTTCACCTACGAACTTCAGGCATCACGGAACAGCCAGGGCTGGCTGGCACGGTGCTTGGCTTCGAAGGCCTTGATCGCATCGCTGTCCTGCAGGGTCAGGCCGATATCGTCCAGACCGTTGAGCAGGCAGTGCTTGCGGAATGCATCGATTTCGAAGTGCAGCACCTTGCCATCCGGGCGGGTCACCGCCTGCGCCTGCAGGTCGATGGTCAGCTGGTAGCCCGGGTTGGCTTCGACCTGCTTGAACAGCTCGTCGACTTCCTCATCGCTCAGAATGATCGGCAGCAAGCCGTTCTTGAAGCTGTTGTTGAAGAAAATGTCGGCAAAGCTTGGCGCAATGATGCTGCGGAAGCCGTACTCGTCCAGCGCCCAAGGGGCATGCTCACGGCTGGAGCCGCAACCAAAGTTTTCCCGCGCCAGCAACACGCTGGCGCCCTGGTAGCGCGCGTGGTTGAGCACGAACTCTTCGTTGAGCGGGCGCTTGCTGTTGTCCTGGTAGGGCTGACCCACGTCCAGATAACGCCACTCGTCAAACAGGTTCGGGCCAAAGCCGGTGCGCTTGATCGACTTCAAGAACTGCTTTGGGATGATCTGGTCGGTGTCGACGTTGGCACGGTCCAACGGTGCGACGAGGCCAGTGTGCTGGGTAAAGGCTTTCATGCTGCGCTCCCTTGGATCAACTCGCGAACATCGATGAAGTGGCCCGCTACAGCAGCAGCGGCGGCCATGGCTGGACTGACCAGGTGGGTACGGCCACCGGCGCCCTGACGGCCTTCGAAGTTGCGGTTGGAGGTGGACGCACAGTGCTCGCCGCTTTCAAGGCGGTCCGGATTCATCGCCAGGCACATCGAGCAGCCTGGTTCACGCCATTCGAAACCGGCTTCGAGGAAGATCTTGTCCAGGCCTTCACGCTCGGCCTGGGCCTTGACCAGGCCCGAACCTGGCACGACGATAGCTTGCTTGACGCTGGCGGCCACCTTGCGACCCTTGGCGATTTCCGCCGCAGCGCGCAGGTCCTCGATTCGCGAGTTGGTGCACGAGCCGATGAACACACGGTCCAACTTGATGTCGGTGATCGCCTGGTTGGCGGTCAGCCCCATGTACTTCAAGGCACGCTCGATCGAACCACGCTTGACCAGGTCGGCTTCGGCCGCCGGATCCGGTACGCGCTGGTCGACGGCCAGAACCATCTCGGGCGAAGTGCCCCAGCTGACCTGTGGCTTGATCTGGCTGGCATCCAGCTCGACCACGGTGTCGAATACGGCATCGTCATCCGACACCAGGTCTTTCCACGATTCGACCGCTTGCTTCCACTGCTCGCCCTTCGGCGCGTACGGGCGCCCTTCGACGTAGGCAACGGTAGTGGCATCGGTCGCCACCAGGCCCACACGGGCACCGGCTTCGATGGACATGTTGCAGATGGTCATGCGGCCTTCCATCGACAATTCGCGAATGGCACTGCCAGCGAATTCCATGGCGTGACCGTTGCCACCGGCAGTGCCGATCTTGCCGATCACGGCCAGGACGATATCCTTGGCGGTGACGCCGGCCGGCAATTGGCCTTCCACGCGCACCAGCATGTTCTTCATCTTCTTGGCGACCAGGCACTGGGTGGCGAGCACGTGCTCGACCTCGGAGGTGCCGATGCCGTGGGCCAGGGCACCGAAAGCGCCGTGGGTGGAGGTGTGCGAGTCACCGCAGACCACGGTCATGCCCGGCAAGGTGGCGCCCTGCTCCGGGCTGATGACGTGGACGATGCCCTGGCGCTCGTCATTCATCTTGAATTCGACGATGCCGTATTCGTCACAGTTCTCGTCGAGGGTCTGTACTTGCAGGCGCGAAACCTGGTCGACGATCGCCTCGATACCGCCCTTGCGCTCTGGCGTGGTCGGTACGTTGTGGTCCGGCGTGGCGATGTTGGCGTCGATACGCCACGGTTTGCGATTGGCCAGGCGCAGGCCTTCGAAGGCCTGGGGCGACGTCACTTCGTGGATGATGTGGCGGTCGATGTAGATCAAGGACGAGCCGTCATCACGGCGCTTGACCTCATGGGCTTCCCAGAGTTTGTCGTAGAGCGTTTTGCCAGCCATCAGACTGTTCCTCATCAGCGTCTTTCTATGCCAAAGACCCCTTGGCTTGTACGGACGATGCTAGGGGGTTAGATTGAATAACTCAAATTCATAATTTTTATGCTTTGGATAACCCAAAGGAATACGACACCATGGACCTGGCCAACCTCAGCGCCTTCATCGCCATTGCCGAAACCGGTAGCTTTTCCGGCGCAGCCGAACGCCTGTTCCTGACCCAGCCGGCCATCAGCAAACGCATCGCCGGCCTGGAGCAGCAACTGGACGTGCGCCTGTTCGACCGCCTGGGCCGCGAAGTAACCCTGACTGAAGCCGGGCGCGCACTGCTGCCGCGGGCCTACCAAATCCTCAACGTCCTGGATGATACCCGACGGGCGCTGACCAATCTGACCGGGGCCGTGAGCGGTCGCCTGACCCTGGCCACCAGCCACCACATCGGCCTGCACCGCCTGCCCCCGCTACTACGGGTTTTCACCCGCCAGTACCCGGCAGTGGCACTGGATATTCAGTTCATGGATTCGGAACAGGCCTACGACGAGATTCTGCATGGCCGCGCCGAAATCGCCGTGATCACCCTGGCGCCCGAGCCACACCACTTGGTCAAGGCCGTGCCGGTGTGGGATGACGCCCTGGACTTTGTCGCCGCCCCCGAGCACCCGCTGGCCAACAACCAGGCGGTCAGCCTGGCTGACGTCGCCCGCCACCCGGCGGTATTTCCCGGCGGCAATACCTTTACCCACCATATTGTCCAGCGTCTGTTCGAAAGCCAGGGCCTGACGCCGAACATCGCCATGAGCACCAACTACCTGGAAACCATCAAGATGATGGTGTCGATCGGCCTGGCCTGGAGCGTGCTGCCACGCACCATGCTCGACGAACAGGTTTCACCCATCGCTTTGCCCGGCATACAGCTGTCGCGCCAGCTAGGCTACATTCTGCACACGGAGCGTACGCTATCGAATGCGGCCAGGGCATTCATGGCCCTGCTCGACAGCCACTCAAGGCCCACCTGACTGGCTGTCAGCTATTCCGATTCCAAGGACACGTCATACGCCAAAGGTCTGGTACCGATGCCCAAATCAGCAAACCGCTTTTTGCGCCTGCCGCGAATACCTGCAGCTGATCCCCAGGAGTCCGAGCAGGCCTGGCAGAACGCCCCGCAACTGCTGGCAGCGCTCAACGGTGCGCGCCTGGGTGCCTGGCTATGGGATATCGAAAGCGGCAGGGTCAGTTGGTCGCGGGGCACCCAGGCCCTGTTCGGTTTCGATCCACAACGGCCACTGCCCGCCGATATCGATTACCTCGACCTGCTGCCCGAGGAGGACCGCGCCCGCACGCGTCAGGTGTTCCAGGCGGTGGTCAATGGCGAGCCGGTGGAGCAAGCCATGCGCCACCGTATCCGCTGGCCGGACGGCAGCCTGCACTGGCTGGAGATCAACGGCAGCCTGACCCACGACCCGCACGGCCGACCGCAGATGATCGGCGTGATCCGCGAGATCACCCGCCAGCGCGAACGGGAAACAGCACTGATCAATTCGGAAAAGCGCTTCGCCACGCTGTTCCACCTGAGCCCCAACGCCATTTTGCTGACCCGTCGCCACGATGGCATGATCTTCGAGGTCAACCAGCACTTCGAAAACATGTTCGGCTGGCCCGGCAGCCAGGTGATCGGCAAGACCAGCCTGGAACTGGGCCTGTGGGTCAACCCCGAACAGCGCCACCAGATCATGGAGTCGACCCGCGCCAACGGCGGCCCGCTGATCATGGAGGTGCAATTTCGCGCGACCAGCGGCAAGGTGCATGACGGCATCCTGTGCACCCAGGGCATCGAGCTGGAAGGCGTGACCTTCCTGATCAGTACATTCGTCGACACCACCGAACGCAAGCGCGCCGAACAGGCCCTGAAGGACAGCCAGGAGCGGCTGGACCTGGCCCTGGACTCGGCGCAACTGGGCACCTGGGACTGGCACATCCCAAGCGGCATGCTCTACGGCTCAGCCCGCGCGGCGCAGCTGCATGGCTTGCCGCCCATCCCTTTTCATGAATCGTTCGATGCGTTCTTCGAAGGTGTGCCGGAGCAAGAGCGCAACTCGATGCGACAGGCCTACCGCAGCCTGCGCGAAGGGCCTGCCGGCAACTATCAGATCACCTACCGGGTGCAGTTGGAAAACGGCACTTCACGCTACATCGAAAGCCGCGCGCGGCTGTACCGCGACGACCAGGGCATGCCCCTGCGCATGGCGGGCACCTTGCTCGACATCACCGATCAGGTGGAGCGCGAACAGCGCCTGAGCGCCTCGGAAGAGAAGTTTGCCAGCCTGTTCCAGGTCAGCCCCGACCCGATCTGCGTCACCCGCCAGGACACTGGCCAGTTCATCGAGATCAATCCGGCGTTCACCCAGACCTTCGGCTGGAGCAGCGAGCAGGTGCTTGGGCGTACCGCAGAGGAAATCGGCCTGTGGGCCGAGTCCGTCGAGCGCGCCAAACGTATCGAGCAGGTGATCCGCGAACAGGCCTTGAGCAACGTCGCCGTGGTACTCAACCACCGCAATGGCGCCCCGATGACCTGTGTGATTTCCAGCCGCCTGATCACCGTCGACGACCAGCCCTGCAGCGTGACCACCCTGCGCGACATCACCCAGCAACAACGCGCCGAAGCCGCGCTGAAGTCCAGCGAGGAGAAGTTCGCCAAGGCCTTCCACTCCAGCCCCGACGCCATCACCATCACCGAACGCCACAGCGGCCGCTACCTGGAAATCAACGACGGCTTCTGCCGCCTGACCGGCTACAGCACTGCCGACGTGATCGGCCACACGGTGTATGAGATCGGCATCTGGGCCGACGACAAGCAGCGCAGCGCGCTGCTGGCCGAATTGCACGAGCGCGGTCGGGTACACCACCGCGAGATGCTCGGACGCAACAAGCGTGGCGATATCCTCACGGTCGAGGTTTCGGTGGAACCGATCACCCTCAACGAAGTGGATTGCCTGCTGCTGACCGCCCGCGACGTCAGCCAGCTGAAGAACGCCCAGGCGCAGATACGCCACCTGGCCTATCACGACCCGTTGACCAACCTGCCCAACCGCGCCTTGCTGATGGACCGCCTGAGCCAGCAGATCGCCCTGCTCAAGCGCCATAACCTGCGTGGCGCCCTGCTGTTCCTTGACCTCGACCACTTCAAGCACATCAACGACTCGCTGGGCCACCCGGTGGGCGACACTGTGCTGAAGATCATCACCGCCCGCCTTGAGGCCAGCGTGCGCCTGGAGGACACCGTGGCGCGCCTGGGGGGCGACGAATTCGTGGTGCTGCTCAGCGGCCTGGAAGGGAGCCGCGAACACGTGGAAGAGAAAGTGCGCGAGCTGGCCGACACCCTGCGCGAACTGCTGGCCGAGCCAATGTCACTGGATGGCCAGCGCCTGCAGGTAACGCCCAGCATCGGCGTGGCGCTGATCCCCGACCACGGCACCACACCGGCCGACCTGCTCAAGCGTGCCGATATCGCCCTGTACCGGGCCAAGGACTCCGGTCGCAACACCACACAGCTGTTCCACACCACCATGCAGAAGGCCGCCAGCGAGCGCCTGCGCATGGAAAACGACCTGCGCCTGGCCCTGGCCCGTGGCGAACTGGCGCTGCACTTCCAGCCGCAGGTGGATGCCCGCGACAACCGCATCGTCGGTGCTGAAGTACTGCTGCGCTGGCACCACCCGCTACTGGGCCAGCAACCGCCCTCGCAGTTCATTCAGGTACTGGAAGAAAGCGGCCTGATCCTGGAAGTTGGCAGCTGGATTCTCGACGAAGCCTGCGACGCCTGCGCCCGCATGCTCACCGACGGGTTGATCGACGCTGATGATTTCAGCCTGTGCGTGAACATAAGCCCGCGACAGTTCCGCCAGAACGACTTTGTCGGGCGGGTGCTGCGCAGCCTGGACGATTACCGCCTGCCGCGGCAGATGCTGACGCTGGAAATCACGGAGGGCATCGTCATCCAGAACCTGGAAGACACCATCAGCAAGATGCGCGAGCTGAAGCGCTACGGGGTAAGTTTTGCCATGGATGACTTCGGCACCGGCTATTCCTCGCTGACTTACCTGAAGCGCCTGCCGGTCGATGCGCTGAAAATCGACCAGAGCTTCGTGCGCGATGCACCGGTCGACCCCAACGACGCAGAAATTGTCCGCGCCATTGTCGCCATGGCGCGCAGTCTGGACCTGGCGGTGATTGCCGAAGGGGTAGAGCTGACCGAACAGCTGGCGTTTCTCGAGCGGCTGGGGTGCCATCTGTACCAGGGTTATCTGCACAGCCGGCCATTGCCGTTGCTGGAGTTTCGGCAGATGTTGCTGGAGGCGCCGGCAGATTACTGATCGCATGACGGCCGCGCACCTACCTGGGACCGCGTGAGAAGCACGAAAAAGGGCACCTCTGGAGGTGCCCTTTTTCATTGCTGCGCGGTCAGTTCAGCGCTGGTTTTTCGCTATTGATCGGAATGCGCTTGGCCTTGGCTTCTTCAGGCACGATGCGCAGCAGGTCGATGCTGAGCAGGCCATTGGCCAGGCCGGCAGCCTTCACTTCGATGTGATCTGCCAGGCGGAACGACAGCTTGAAGGCGCGTTGTGCGATACCCTGGTGCAGGTAGGTCACTTCAGCGGCGCTATTGTCGCGCTTGCCACCGGTCACGGTCAGGACACCTTTTTCGACCTGCAGGTCGAGGTCCTCTTCCTGGAAACCAGCTGCAGCAACCACGATGCGGTAGTGGTCATCGCCATGCTTTTCCACGTTATAGGGCGGGTAGCTGCTACCGGCCTCGTTACGTGCCGCGGATTCGAACAGGTCGTTGAAACGGTCGAAACCAACGGAATGACGGAACAGTGGAGCAAGAGAGAAAGCAGTAGTCATGGTCATAAACTCCTGAGATTCAGCAAGTAAGTCATTACGCGACCCGGCTTCGGCATCGCGTACTCAAAAGATATGGCCGAGGGAAACGCTTTCAAGGGGCAAACAGAAAAAATTTGATTTTTTTGCATGGGGTTTGATGGCCTCTTCGCGGGTGAACCCGCTCCTACGACGGCCTATGCCCAGCCACCAACATGTGTCCACCACCAATCCGGCGTAGGAGCGGGTTTACCCGCGAATACGGTAGCGGCGGCAACGGTGAACGGCGGGTGGAAATTGGCCAGCAGGCCCGGCCTCTTCGCGGGTGAACCCGCTCCTA